>NZ_JEXX01000008.1:0-163202 GCF_000582055.1 Acinetobacter sp. 766875
TGCCCAGAACGGATGATGTAATCAAACGCAGAGAGTGATGCTTTAGCGCCTTCACCTGTGGCAATAATGATTTGTTTGTAAGGCACAGTTGTACAGTCACCTGCAGCGAATACACCTTTCACATTGGTTTCATTGCGGTCATTGACAATGATCTCACCACGGTTGGTTAACTCAACTTCACTGTCTTTTAAGAAGTCAGTGTTTGGCAATAAACCAATCTGTACAAAGATCCCTGCAAGCTCTACCACATGCTCCTCATCAGTCGCACGGTCTTTGTATTTAAGACCAGTCACTTGTGAGCCGTCACCTAACACTTCAGTACTTAAAGCATTCATAATCACAGTTGTGTTTGGCAAGCTATGCAGTTTGTTTTGTAAAACTTGGTCTGCACGAAGTTTAGTGTCGAACTCAACCAGAGTTACATGTTCAACAATACCTGCAAGGTCAATTGCAGCTTCCACACCTGAATTACCACCACCAATCACGGCAACACGTTTACCTTTGAACAGTGGACCATCACAGTGCGGGCAGTACGCTACACCACGGGTACGGTATTCAGCTTCACCCGGTACATTCATTTCTCTCCAACGTGCACCTGTTGAAAGGATCACAGTTTTCGATTCAAGTTTTGCACCGTTTTCAAGTTCAACTTCAACCAGACCATTTGCAGTTTGGTTGGCACCCGTGATTTTGCTAACACGTTGCAGGTTCATGATATCAACATCATATTCACGAACATGTGCTTCCATCTCGGCAGCAAACTTAGGACCTTGAGTCTTTTGCACAGAAGTGAAGTTTTCAATGTCCATGGTATCCATGACCTGACCACCAAAGCGTTCAGCCACGATACCTGTGTTAATGCCTTTACGTGCCGCATAGATTGCTGCTGTTGCACCCGCAGGTCCACCACCAATCACCAATACATCAAACGCATCTTTGGCATTGAGTGCTGCTGCGTCTTTTTCAGCCGAGTTGGTGTCAAGTTTTGCCACAATTTCTTCAAGCGTCATACGACCTTGACCAATGTGCTCATTGTCCTGGAATACCATCGGCACAGCCATGATTTTGCGTTGTTCCACTTCGTCTTGGAAGAAAGCACCATCAATCATGGTTGCCGTAGTGTTCGGGTTATAAATGGCAATCAGGTTAAGCGCCTGTACCACGTCCGGACAGTTATGACAGCTAAGTGATACGAATACATCAAAGTTGGCTTTGAGGTTTAAACCTTTAATTTGATTTAAAACTTCATCCGACACCTTAGGTGCATAGCCAGACACTTGTAACAGTGCCAAGATCAAAGATGTAAACTCATGTCCCATTGGTAAGCCTGCAAAGAACACACGAGGCTGTTCACCTGCTTTAGCCACACCAAAGCTTGGACGACGTGTATTGTTACCGTCAAAACGGGCTGTTACTTTTTCAGAAAGCTCAGCGATTTCAGTTACTAATTCTTTAATTTGAGCAGCTTTATCTGATTTATCCAAAGCAGCAACTAATTCGATTGGACTTTCTAAACGTTCTAGGTAAGCTTTTAATTGAGTTTTAATGTTTTGATCTAACATCTGTTTTTACTCCAATGCATCCAAATTCTTTCAATAGATGCATAGTACGTGAAAACAATGAATAGGTAAAACAGTATGTTTTTATGTATTTGATCGGTTTTTTAGATTTTATTATTACTTACTTCAAATTAAAAAAAAGCCAACCTGAACTTATCCCAGCGCAGGTCAGCAAACTGGTTCAACTAGAGCAACATCACACCAAATACAGCCCCAGCAATCAAAACATGCAAGGGATGAACTTTTTTAATTAAAGACAATAAAGTCGCAATGACTACCATAATGATAAGTAAAGTATTTATTGCTGCCGCCTCAGAAATAATCCAAGCACTGGCAAGCACTGTTCCAACTGTCACAGGCTGTAAAGCAAGCTGTAAAACACGGCGCCATTTTTTGTCTTTGAACTTAGACCAGCCTCTCATTACAAATACAGTAATAAGAGATGACGGTAAAAATTTAGCAGTGGAAGCCACAAGTAAACCTGACAACCCTGCTACATGCCACCCTACCAACGGTACAATCATCATGTTTGGACCAGGAGCTGCTTGCGCCATGGCAAACAAAGCACTAAATTCCTGCGCAGTCATCCAATGATGAATGTCGACTACTTGGCGTTGCATTTCAGGCAAAATTGTATTTCCGCCACCAAATGCAATAAGAGACAACTGAGTAAAAATGATCGCTAAAGCAAGTAGAACTGCGCCCATTACACACGTCTCCAAATAATAGATGAATAAAGTGCCAATAAAATCAACATAGTCAAAAGTAAAGGAACTTTTAGAAAAGCAATACTGACAATTGCAGCTACGACAACACACATCGCTATTGGATTACGTAATAAAGGCTTAATCATTTTCAATCCTGTTGCAACCAAAAGCCCAGCTGCTGCTGCTCCTAAACCTTCGAAAAGATGTTTAACCATCAAGTTGTCTTGGAACTGTTCATAAACATAATGTAAAAGTACAACAATGACGGTAGGTGCAAGAATCAAACCAATAAGTGAGCTCACTGCTCCACGGACACCGCGAAACTCCATGCCAATCGCAACAGATAAATTAATAATATTGCCGCCCGGTAAAAATTGACACAAACCAAGTAACTCGATGAACTTTTCAGGACTTAGCCATTGCCTTTGCTCTACAATAACTTTGCGGGCTAAAGGCAAAACACCACCAAATCCCATTAAACCTAATGTTAAAAAACCTAAAAATAACTCTGTGCAGGTAGGTACACTCTCCTTCTGCACGGCAATCTCAACATGGTTCATTTTCGTTACTTTTCACTTTATCTGACCAAGATAGAATGATACTTTTGTGGTATATCTACAAATGCTTTTATTTTCGTTAGCCATACCCTAAAGGTATTTCTATGCTCGATTTACATAAGCTTCATGCCTTTGTTGTAGTGGTTGAAGAAAGAAATATTACGCATGCAGCAAACCGTTTGTTTATTCAACAGCCTCCTCTAACGCGTTTACTCAAAAAACTTGAAGAAGAACTCGGTACCCAGTTACTTATTCGTCAACCGCGCGGGATTGAACCGACAGAAGCAGGTTTAGCATTATTTAAAGAAGCACAACTTTTATTAGAACATGCCCGCCATATTCCTAAATTGGTCCAAGACGTTAGCCAAGGTAAAACAGGACAGCTTAATATTGGTTTTACAAGTTCCGCAGGTTTACATCCACTCATTTCACTCGTATTACGTTCGTATCGGGAAATGTACCCTGCTGTGCAAACCAAACTTGAAGAAGCAGGCAGTCAAAAGCAACTGGACTGGTTAATTTCAGAAAAACTTGATATTGCTTTTCTAAGAGCACCAATTAGCCGCGATATTGGATTGAAGCATCTTCATATATTAGATGAACCCATGGTGGTGGCCTTACCTATCGGTCATCCGCTTACACAGAAGAAAAAAATTAGTTTAAGTAACTTGTCAGAGGAAAATTTTGTTTTATACCGTCGCTCTTCAGGGCAAGGTTTATATGACAATATTTTATATAGCTGCTATCGGGCAGGTTTTAGTCCGCGTATTATTCAAGAAGCGCCGCGCCCTACTGCGACCCTCAATTTAGTGGCTGCCGGTATCGGAATTAGTATTGTACCAGCATCAATGCATAACTTTTGGGACCATGAAATCGTCTATCGCGAGTTTGATGATTCGATAAAACTAAATGCGCCTATTTATTTGATTACACGAGAAAATGAAAACTCAGCTAAAGTTTCAAACTTCATTGAACTCATGCAAAAACTTTTACCGACAATGACTTAAGTTTAAAAGCCAGACAATAAAAAGTGCCTATATATAGGCACTTTTTTAGTGATCTTTAGAAAATAGTTCAAATAAATTTTGCGATTTTTTAAGAGTAATACTTTTTCTTTAACCAAAGCGAAACCGAAACCAGTGAGATCAGCACTGGTACTTCAACCAATGGCCCGATCACTGTAGTAAAAGCAACTGGTGATGCCAAACCAAAGGTTGCAATGGCTACAGCCAATGCCAACTCAAAGTTGTTTCCCGTTGCAGTAAATGAAATAGCAGTGGTACGTGGGTAGTTATTCCCCATCCGTTTACTCATAAAGAAACTAATAAAGAACATCACTACAAAGTAAATCGTGAGTGGAATCGCAATACGTAATACATCTAAAGGTAAGTTCACCACATCACCACCTTTTAGGCTAAACATAGCAACAATGGTGAAGAGCAGAGCAATAAGGCTGATTGGACTGATCTTTGGCAAAAACTTGGTTTGATACCAATCTAACCCTTTTGATTTAACTAAAAGCAAACGAGTTAAGAATCCCATTAAAAATGGAATACCCAAATAGAGCAAAACAGCATGGGTGATGGTCCAGAAATTGACATCAATCACTTGCCCTGCCACACCAAAATATGGCGGCAAGAAAGTTAAGAACAACCATGCATAGGTGCTAAAAAATAAAATCTGAAAAATACTATTAAAGGCGACCAAAGCTGCAACGTATTGGTTGTCTCCACAAGCTAAGCCATTCCAGACCAATACCATTGCAATACAACGTGCTAAGCCTATCAAAATAAGGCCTGTCATATACTCCGGATAGCTATGCAGAAAAACAATTGCAAGAATAAACATTAAAACTGGAGCAATAATCCAGTTTTGTATCAACGATAAAGTTAAGGTTTTCTTATCCTTAAATACTTCTGGTAAAGCCGCATAGTCCACTTTTGCCAATGGCGGATACATCATCAAAATTAAGCCGATTGCGATCGGAATATTAACGTTATCTACACTTAACTTATTTAAATACACAGATGCCTGAGGAAAGAAAACTCCAATGGCTAAACCTAAAGCCATCGCAATAAAAATCCATAGCGTTAGATTTCGATCTAAAAAGGAAAGTCCTTGTTTGGTCATGTTTTACTCGAAGAAGAAATTAATTGCATTCAATACACAAGTGGCTCATACACTTATGCTAAATAAATCTGCATTTTCTAAGACAAAATCTAGGAAGATTAATCACAGCACGTTGTAGTGATGAAAGGCTGATCTTGTTGTTTTACTCTCGTCTCAATCTCGTCATTTTCTATCACCTTTAAAATATCTAAAGCCCATATAGGTAAATCAGGATTTAAGCTGTAATAGACCCACTGGCCTTTTCTTTCATCCAGTAATACGCCATGAGTTCTTAGTAAGGCTAAGTGTCGAGAAATTTTGGGTTGGCTCAACTCGAGTTGTTCGGTGAGTTCACACACACAAATATTTTGTTTGTTTAGAACTAATTTAAGAATATTTAACCGAGTTTGGTCAGATAGACATTTAAAGAAATCGACTTGGTTGATCATATCTTCAACAGAATATATTCGTTATTGCAAATATATGGATATCCATATATAAATGCAATAACTTAATTTGAAGATCAATTTATCATGAGCGATCAAGTGAAAATCTATCATAACCCTGCTTGTGGAACTTCACGAAATACATTGGCGCTTATTCGTCATGCTGGGTTTGAGCCTATTGTTATTGAATATTTACAAACACCTCCAAGTAAAGATGAACTAATCCAACTCATTCAGGATTCAAACTTAAATGTACGGGAAGCAATTCGTCAAAATGTTAATACCTATAAAGAATTAGAGTTAGAACAAGACCATTGGACCGATGAACAGTTAATTGACTTTATGGTGCAGTATCCAATTTTAATTAATCGTCCATTTGTGGTTACATCAAAAGGCACACGACTTTGCCGCCCTTCTGAGGTTGTCTTAGATATTTTAGATACACAAAACTTAGGCTATTTTGTAAAAGAAGACGGTGAAGTGATTATTGATGAGCAAGGTCATCGTATTAAGTAATTGAAGATATTTACCAATATAAAAAGCTAAATGGCATGGCACCACTTAGCTTTTTTGAATGAAACGCATTAAAAATAGGATTTAATAAAAGGAAGTAGCTGCTCTCCTATTACCATGCCTAATAAACCGACTAATGCAACAAGAGGTGGAGCTGGTGACTTCACATTTAAAACATAATATAAGACACCAACGAGCAACCCTACAGCCAAAGATAATAAGTACATTTTCATGGTACATACCTTAGAAAACCAAGCCATTTAAAGCGGCAGGCTCCCATACTGTTTATTTAAAATGCAAAACACGAGCAACCGAGTGCACCCCAGAAAGTTTTTTTGTCCTTATCATTTACAGGAACGTCAAGCATCCAAGCATGGCTGTGTCCATGCATTCCACAGCTGCTAGCACATTCACACAATGCACTTTGTGACTGTAATGACTCATTGGATGGTGCATTACGATTTTCAGATAACCGCCACTGACCACCAAAACGTTTTACTGGCGACCATGTTGGTGAAGCTGGTGGTAACGGCGGATCATCTTGCTTGAATTCTGCTCCTGCGTACACCACCTTGCCACCTAAAACAGTGAGTACAGACTCAATCCACTGGATATCTTCTGCTTCAACTTTGAAGTAGTCATCTGACAGCACAACCAAGTCAGCAAGTTCCCCTGCTGTGAGTGAACCTTTGATATCTTTTTCACCCGAAAACCATGCCGAACCTTTCGTCCAGAGTTTGAGGGCTGTTTGACGGTCTAATAGATTTTTTTCATCATAGAGCGGTAAGCCACCCACTGTTTTACCTGTAGTCAGCCAATACAAACACACCCAAGGATTATAAGACGCAACACGAGTCGCATCTGTCCCCGCACCAACAGGAACACCGAGTTCTAACATTTTCTTGACTGGTGGCGTTGCCTGAGCGGCTTCGGCGCCATAACGTTTTACGAAAATTTCACCTTGATATGCCATACGGTGTTGAATGGCAATACCACCACCCAACGCACCAATACGTTCGATATTGCGCTCAGTTACAGTTTCGGCATGGTCAATAATAAATCGGGTCGCAAATGGCTGTTTAGCATTTACTCGCTCAAATACATTGAGCAAACGATTAATACTTTCATCATAGGTTGCGTGAATACGGAATGGCCATTTCTTTTCAGCCAAGTGCTCTACAATGGCTTCGAGTTCACCTTCCATTTTTTCTGGTAAATCAGGACGTGGCTCATAAAAATCTTCAAAGTCACCTGCAGACCACGTCAAATTCTCACCGGCTCCATTCATTCTAAATAGTTCATCACCATCGCCCGGAAATGTCATTTCTGTCCAGCGGCGGTAATCATCAAGCTCTTGGCCTGCCTTCTGAGCAAATAGGTTATAAGCAATACGTACGGTCATTTGATTTTGGTCGTGTAATTGCTTAATCACATCATAATCTTCAGGATAATTTTGACCGCCACCGCCTGCATCAATTGCAGAAGTAATGCCTAATCGGTTCAGTTCACGCATGAAATGACGAGTTGAATTGACTTGATCTTCAACTGGCAATTTTGGTGCTTTCCCTAAGGTCGAATATAAAATCATAGCCGATGGCGTTGCGAGCAGCAGTCCTGTTGGCTCACCTTTTTCATTTCGTATAATCTTGCCACCTGGCGGGTCTGGTGTGTCTTTGTTAAAGCCTAATACATCAAGGGCAGCTCGGTTCAACATGGCACTAGCGTATAGATGTAAAACGAATACTGGAGTATCTGGCGCAGCTTTATTAATTTCTTCTAAAGTCGGTAAACGCTTTTCAGCAAACTGGAATTCAGTCCAACCGCCTACGACACGAACCCATTGTGGAGCTGGCGTATTATCTGCTTGTTCTTTGAGTAAGCGTAACGCATCGGCAACGGATGGCACACCTTCCCAGCGCAGTTCCATATTGTAATTGAGGCCACCACGAATAATATGCAAATGACTGTCATTTAGACCCGGTATAACGCGACGACCATTTAAGTCTACAACTTTACTTGTTGGAGTTGCGAGTTTCATAACCTCATCAGTTGTACCCGTGCGGACGACTTTACCATCTGCAATCGCAATTGCTTGTACTTCAGGGTTTTGAGGATCTAGTGTTGTGATTTTACCGTTTTTAAGTATGAGGTTTATTTCGGTCATTCTGAACTCCATTCTTGTGAATTATCGTTCTAAAAAATAAAGATATATCTGTATTAATATCACTTAAATATTGAATACTAGACATACCTTTATCTAAATCAGTACTGTTTTATTTTGCAGGAACGGGTGCAAGTACTTCATGTTTTGATGTTGTACGCTCAGGTGCCTTATGTACCATCGTATAGGCATAGTCCACACCCATACCGTAAGCACCAGAATGCTCACGTACAATCGCCATAACTGCATCGTATGTATCACGGTGTGCCCAATCACGCTGCCATTCGAGTAATACTTGTTGCCAAGTTACTGGAACCACACCTGCCTGAATCATGCGCTGCATGGCGTAGTCATGTGCTTCTTTCGATGTACCGCCTGAAGCATCTGCGACCATATAAATCTCATAATTGCCTTCAAGCATGGCGCCAAAAGCAAAGGTGTTATTGCACACTTCAGTCCACAAACCTGAAACAATCACTTTTTTACGATTATTTCTTGCAAGCGAATCCCGTACTTTTTGATCATCCCATGAATTCATTGAAGTACGTTCTAGTAAAGGAGCATCTGGAAATACATCTAAAAGTTCTGGGTAGGTATGACCAGAGAAGCTTTCAGTTTCAACTGTCGTAATCGTGACAGGAATATTGAATGTTTTAGCTGCTTTTGCTAACCCTACAGTATTATTCTTTAATACTTGGCGATCTATTGACTGTACCCCAAAAGCCATTTGCGGCTGGTGATCAATAAAAATAACCTGACAATTGGTTGGTGATAGTTGTTCTAAAAGTGATTTATTCACGTCTAAACTCCATTATTCATTATATAAGGCTTTTAAAATTGCCTACTGGTTATTATCAAAACAAATAAAAATGTAAAAACATAGACAGCAAAACAGCTCGAATCTGTATCCTGTATGGATACAATCAAATCAATGATTGCTTTTTAATTTTTATAGTTTAATCATGGATATATATTTTTTAATTTTTAGTTATCCATGGATCGATTAGACTGTATTTCCACTTTTGTAAGTGTCGTAGAACATGGGAATTTTAGTAGCGCAGCTAGAGCACTCGATATTTCTCGTGATTTGGTAGCCAAACGTGTTTGCTACCTCGAAAATGATTTAAAAACAACGCTATTAAATCGAACAACCAGACAAATGAATCTGACCAGTTGTGGGGAAAAATTTTATCAACATAGCAAAGTCATTTTAAGTGAGTTTGAATGGGCTGCTTATGAAATTAGCTACAATCAGCAGTACCCTGAAGGCGAACTCAAGCTTAATACTCCAATGTCTTTTAGCAATATTTTTCTTCAACATATTATTTCAGACTTTATAGAGAAATATCCCAGCATTAAAATTGATTTATTCATGACTGATCAGCTATTAGACACGAATAATAATAAATTTGATTTAACTATTCGTGTTGATGGCTCTCCTCCAAATTTGGCAAATAGTAAAATTTTGAATACTTATCAACGATATTTATATGCAACGCCTGAGTATTTTAATCAGCATGGACTACCAACCTCTTTAGAAGAACTTAAAGAACATAAGTTTCTGATTTACTATCAAGATAGCCGACATAAAAAATTGATTTTTCAAAAAGATCACAAAGAAGTGTCTTTTAATTGCTTCCCTGTGATGACCTGTAATAATGGTGAATTATTATTAGATATGTGTCTAAAGAATCACGGTATTGTTTTTCTTCCAGAGTTTATTGCAGAGCCTTACTACAAAGAAGGTAAATTACAGAAGTGTTTGGAGGATTACACTAGTCAGCCACTTCACTTATATGTCACATGGCCAAACCGTAAGATTTTATCGAAGAAAGTAAAACTATTTATTGATTTTTTAACACGTCAAATCGTTCCCATAAAATAACCAATCTGGGCCTTTTCCATAGGAATTGGCCCATAATTTTTAGTTAGTTTGCGGCGTTTCTATCTTCTTATTTTTAAATAAATTTAATAAATTTTGCTCTGCAGACACTGTACTGTTTTCTTCAATAAATATAGTTGCGTAGTGTTCTAAATGCTCTTCCATCAATTGAGTTGCGCGCTTTTCATCGCCTTGTTCAATGGCATCTAAAATTGCACGGTGTTCATCTGCCGAACAATTATTATGTTTTGGAATCTCATACAATCCAATTAATAACGAAGTTCTCGCAATAAGCGTCTGCAAATAACTAGACATGATCGAATTTTGATTAGCTTCAATTAGCTTTAAATGAAATTGACCTGATAGCTTAATCCACTCAGCCCAATTTCCAGCTAAACGCTCTTTAGACTCTTGATCGACCAAGCCTCGAAGCTCACTAAAATCTAGGCTGTGTGACTTTTGAGCTAGCTTTTTTACAGTAGCGATTTCAAGCATGCTGCGCGCTTCAAAGACCTCTTTTGTTTCATGAGCACTATGTTTTGCGATGAGTGCTCCACGATTGGGCTGAATTTCAATAACCTTATCATGGGCAAGTTTGACAAAAACACGTCTTAACACTCCTCGTGTTACACCAAATGCTTCACATAAGGGTGCTTCAACTAAACGTGCACCAGGGGCAAGTTGTCGATTTAAAATAGCATCTACAATAGCGTTATATATATGGTCATCAATTTCATCATTGCTCATTTCTACGGCTTTTTTTGGTGCACTCGATGACATTGATTTCTCCATTTTTATTAACGTCCCCCTTTTTTAGAACTTTATCTCTTTTGAAGAGTGTAAGTTTAACTTAAGCATTTGGGAATATTTCTCTAACTTTCACAACATATATACTGAGCTGAACAATTCAATATTAGATCTCTAAATATCTACTTATACACCTAAATTTATTTACTTTTTATAAAAAATTAAGCACATCTCAGTTTATAAATTTGTCTATTCATATTCCGAAATCGTATCAAGCTAAATCACTCATCAATATTACATCTCAAGTTTGGCATAACTTTTGCTCAATAAAATTGTGCACAATCCAAACAATACATTGTGCACAATTTTAATTTCATTCTTTTAGTCAGAATTTCAAGCTGCTGAAGAACGTGCCCGCCCAACATAGGGAAGTGAGTGTTCAAGATGAATAATAGCGAAGCAATAATTAAGCCTTCTTATGATACGAAGCTAACAAATCAAGACTTAGCTCCTTTAAAAAAGCAAACTTGGGGCGCTTATAATATTTTTGCCTTTTGGATGTCGGATGTTCATAGTGTCGGCGGTTATGTTATGGCTGGAAGCCTTTTTGCACTTGGTCTCAATAGCTGGCAGGTACTTCTATCTTTACTGATCGGCATTGCCATAGTTCAGTTTTTTACAAACCTGATTGCCAAGTCTAGCCAACAAACTGGTACGCCCTATCCTGTTATTTGCCGCGCAACCTTCGGTGTGCTTGGTGCAAATATTCCTGCCGTTATTCGTGGTCTTATTGCTGTCGCATGGTATGGCATTCAAACCTATTTGGCATCAAGTGCCTTTTTATTGGTCATTTTAAAGTTCTTTCCAGAATGGTCGGTCTATGCCGATGTTTCAACTTACGGCTTTCTCGGGCTTTCCTATTTAGGATGGGTTGGTTTCATGCTGCTTTGGTTACTGCAAGCGGTTGTTTTCTGGTCTGGCATGGACAGCATTCGTAAGTTTATTGACTGGGCAGGTCCAGCTGTCTACGTTGTAATGTTTGCTATGGCAGTATGGCTCATCTGGAAAGCTGGCTGGCAAAATATTGATTTAAACTTGAGCGGTGTTCAATACGACGGTTTTGCGGTTGTACCAGTCATGATTGGTGCTATTGCGCTTGTTGTTTCATATTTTTCAGGACCGATGCTGAACTTTGGTGACTTCTCTCGTTATGGCAAAAGCTTTAACGCGATTAAAATGGGTAACTTTCTTGGACTACCGATTAATTTCTTAGGCTTTTCTTTACTTACTGTGGTGTGTATTGCAGCAACGCTTCCTGTCTACGGCAAACTCATTACAGACCCTGTCGAGATGGTTGGAAAACTTGATAATACTTTTGTGGTGATTTTGGGTAGTTTAACCTTAATGATTGCCACCATCGGAATTAATATTGTCGCTAACTTTGTTTCACCTGCCTTTGATTTTTCCAACGTTTCACCGAGCAAAATTAGCTGGCGCATGGGTGGAATGATTGCAGCAGTTGGTTCGATTTTCATTACCCCATGGAATTTGTTTAATAATCCTCAAGTGATCCATTACACCATTGATATTTTAGGTGCATTTATCGGTCCACTTTTTGGTGTATTGCTCGCCGATTTTTATCTCGTTAAAAAACAAAAAATCGTAGTAGATGATTTATATACCTTAGATACCAAAGGTTTGTATTGGTACAAAAATGGTTATAACCACTCTGCCTTTTATGCCTTAATTCCAGCTTCATTAATTCCTATTCTCTGCGTACTTTTACCACAACTATCGGGGCTAGCTAATTTCACATGGTTTATTGGGATGGGATTCGGTTTTGTCATTTACCGATTTCTTAGTCAACCGCTTGCCCATGCTAAATCGGCAATGACGAAGGCAAAAGTACAATGAAAATTAAAATTATTAACCCCAATACCACTCAAAGCATGACAGACAAAATTGCAACATCAGCAAAGATAGTCGCAGGTTCTGATACTCAAATTATTGCAGTAAGTCCTCAAATGGGCCCTGCTACGATTGAAAGTTATTATGATGAGGCCCTAAGTGCAGTAGGTGTGCTGGAGGAAATTCGCCAAGGTGAATTTCTCGGTATAGATGCTTATGTTATTGCCTGTTTTGGTGACCCTGCGCTTTATGCTGCCCGTGAAATGACTTCGGCACCTGTGATTGGGATTGCCGAAGCAGCTATGCGAACTGCAAGTTATGTCAGTAATGGTTTTAGTGTGGTCACAACCTTACAACGCACAGTGAATATGAGTTGGCATCTGGCTCATCGCTATGGGGCTACACCATTTTGCAAAAATGTTCGAGCTTGTGACATTGCAGTTGAAGAATTGGAGCTTCCTGACTCAGACGCTTATCAAACCATACGAGATGAGTGCAAAACAGCACTAGTAGAAGATAAAAGCGATGCGATTGTTTTGGGCTGTGCAGGTATGAGTGATTTGTGCCTAAAACTACAAAACGAATTGGGAGTAATTGTTATTGACGGCGTTGCAGCAGCAGTTAAACAAGCTGAAATGTTAGTCCAGTTAAATTTAAAAACCAGCAAAGTTGGTGATTGGGCCTCACATCCTGTAAAGAGTTACACAGGCATATTGTCAGGATTTGGAGCACATTAGAAATAAATTACTGTTTCAATTCCAACTCAAAACGCTGCGTTGGAATTGAAATGACTGAAAACTAAAGAATTAAACTTCAGCTAACTCTGGCTGTTGTTCATTTTTATAAAATGGCACATCACCGTTAATAGTTGCACGGTGCATGATGCGATGAGCATCGCCATAATCAAATAATGCTTTATGTTGTGTGCAACGGTTATCCCAAATCGCGATATCACCATCTTGCCATTTCCAGCGTAAATGAAATTGCTCTTGGGTCGCATGTTCAAACAAGAAATCAAGTAATTGCTCACTTTCTTGTTCAGGTAACTCATTAATGCGAGTGGTAAAACCCTCACTTACAAACAACAAAGGCTCACCTGTAACCGGATGGGTACGTACCACTGGGTGAACCACTGGTGGGTTACGCTTAAATGTTTGCAAAAGCTTTTCACGTTCTTCTTCGTTATGGGCAAAACGTTCAAGTGGAAAAGACTTCCGAATATCGTGTGTTGCAGTTAAGCCACGTAATTTTTGCTGTAACTCAAGCGGAAGCCCTTTAAAAGCTGCTGTATTACTCGACCACAAAGTATCACCGCCCACAGGTGGAATTTTAATGGCTTGCAATACACAACCTAAAGGTGGATTTTTACTAAAAGTCACATCTGTGTGCCAAAGTTCATTGTCACGCAAATCTTGTTTCCAACTGTCGAGTACCATCACTTCAGGTACATCTTCAATTGAAGGATAAATCGGGTGCACGTGTAAGGTGCCAAAACTGCGTGCCAAGTCTGCTTGTGCTTGCGGTGCTAATTGTTGCTTTCGAAAAAAAATGACCTGATGATCAAGCAAAGCCTGCTGGATTTGTTGCGTTGTCTGTTCATTTAACGCATTCAAATCAATATCGTGAATAATTGCGCCAATGGTAGGCTTGATCACTTCAATATTTAAGTTTGCTACTACTGTATTCATCTTCTTTACTACAACTGCTGACCATACCAAGGAGAAAACTGTTTTTGTAACCAACGTAAAAACAGCTCAAAACTAACTGCGACAATCGCAATCACAATAATGCCCAGAATCACCGTATCGGTAATTAAGAACTGTGCTGCCGATTGCACCATAAAACCAATACCGCGGTCCGCTGCAACCAACTCTGCTGCAACTAATGTTGACCAACCCACCCCAAGACCAATACGAATACCAGTAATAATATGAGGCAAAGCCGTTGGTAAAATGACATGCCAAAAGACTTGTGACTGACTCGCACCTAACGACAATGCCGCACGTTCACGATTCAGCTGATGGCTTAACACACCATGCGCACTACTAATGATGACAGGCGCCAAAATCGAGAAGAAAATCAGAAGTACTTTTGTGGTTTCACCAATACCGAACCAAATTACGAGTAAGGGTAAATACGCTAACGGTGGAATTGGACGTAATAATTCAACCAAAGGATCTAAAACAGCGCGGACCCATTTGTTCAGGCCCATCCATAAGCCCAGTGGTACACCAATCACCACGGCAGCAATCAAGGCTAAAAACACACGAGAGATACTGGCTGCCAAGTGTTGCCACAAAGTAGCCTTCATAAAGCCTTCTTGGCTGACCGATATAAATTTTTGCCAGACTGCCTGCGGGCTCGGTAAAAACAGTTCAGGTACGACATGCAAAGCAGTAATGAGGAACCAAAGTGCAAGCACACTTCCCACACTAATTATGCTGACTGCCAAAGTGTGGTGCTTTTCAAAAAATGACGATAGAAATGAAGCATTTTCTGTTTGCACATTTAACTCAGGTTTAAGCTCTGCTTTGTCATATTCATAGACGTTATCTTTAGTGTTCATGTAGGTAACGCCTCCTTACCGCTTTGTTTTTGTGCCCTTAAACTTTCAAATAACTGTTCTCTGAGCTGAATAAATTGAGGATCCGATTTAATTGAGCGGATAGACTCACCCTGACGATATCGATTAGCAAAATCGAGATGTAGAGTTTCTACAATTTTGCCTGGATGCGCCGTCATCAGAACTAACTGATTGCTGAGTAATAATGCTTCTTCAATGTCATGAGTAATTAAAAAGAAGCTTTTATTTTGTTGAATCCATAAATCGAGCACTAACTGCTGCATGTTTTCACGCGTAAAAGCATCTAAAGCGGCAAAAGGTTCATCTAATAAAATAAACGGCGCGTGACTAATCAAAGCTCTGGCAATACCAACACGTTGTTTCATACCACCTGAAAGTTCCCAAATATTGGCTTTTTCAACGTGACTTAAACCCACAATTTTTAAAATTGCGTTCACTTGTGCTTCGATATCCGCGCGCTTTAAACCTTTTAACTGCAAAGCGAAGCCAACATTATCTGCAACATTCAACCAAGGAAGTAAGGCGTGATCTTGAAATACAACAGCGCGGGTTACATCTGGTCCATTTACTACTTCATGATTTACAAGTACGTCACCAGAACTTGGCTTTTGAAATCCTGCCAAGATATTAAGCAAAGTTGTTTTGCCGCAACCTGACTCGCCCAAAATCACGGTTAAAGAACCTTCTTCAATGGTTAGGTTAATGTCTTGTAAAACTGGCTTTTGCTGTTTAGGAAAAGTCAGATGAATATGTTTGGCTTCTAATACACTCATGACAACTCCTTAAGGCTGCAAAAATGAAGAATTCACGTTGCCTTTATAATCGGCTTTCAGTTGATCAACTTTGCCCTGACCTTTTAAGAACTTCGCTGTATCAAAAATATTTTGTGCGAATTCACCATCTAACGTTTGTTTTTGCTGTGCACGGTCAAGGTAAATATTTCCACTTAATAAAAGCGGGATATCTTTTGGATCAGAACCTGTAAGCTGTGCAATTTTTTGCACGTTATCGGCATCTTTAACGTAAGCGGCTGGATCTTGATTATATTTTTCAAGCTGCTCAAGCGTAGTTTTAACAAAAGCTTTTAAGAAATCAGGATTTTTCTCTGCAAAATCTTTACGCACAACCCATAAGTCATAAGTTGGAGCGCCCCATTCACCGACTTGTTTCGAGTCAGTTAAAACCGTACCAGATGCTTTGGTTTTACTTAAAGCAGGTTCCCAAACATAGGCAGCATCAATATCACCACGTTCCCAAGCAGCTGAAATTTCAGGTGGACGCAAGTTAATAATTTTTACTTTATCTTCTGGAATGTTCCAATGTTTAAGTGCCGACAAAAGACTGTAATGCGTAGTTGAAACAAACGGTACAGCAATGGTTTTGCCAATTAAATCTTGAGGAGTTTTAATGCCTGATTTATTACTTACCACTAATGCTTCAGACCCACCAAGTTTTGATGTAATTAAGAATACTTCAATCGGTAAATCACGGCTTGCCGCAGCAGCAAGTGGACTTGAACCAATATTGCCAAGTACAACATCGCCTGAAGCAAGTGCGTTTACAACATCTGAGCCTGCATCAAATTTTTTCCATTTAATATTACGTTGACTATTTTTTTCATAGTCTCCGTTAGCCTGTGCAACTTTGCTTGGGTCAACCCCAGTTTGATAAGCAATCACAACAGGTTTGTTATCACGAACTGAAGCACTTGCATTATTGTCTTTCTTATTTTGCCATACGATAAATGCAACAATTGCGACGATAACAATTGCCGTGACAATCAACGGTTTGGTCTTCGTGCTCATAATTTCATGATCTTTCAATAATATAAGCCTATGGTATGCAGCTGGCTTTATAATGAAAAATAAAAAAATATGAGTTGCTTATCTGGTTTTTATAAATAACTTTTCTTCATAAGTTTTTATCTTTTGGTAAAAAGCAAATTTTAAGTAATCTTATAGAATAGATACAAAATTAAAATACTTATATATCAATAAGTAAAAACGATATTCCCAAATCATATGTTTGGAAAAGCCTGACATATGCCCTCTAGTATTTTATCCTACTCGCCTTTAATCATTTTTTCTTTTGGCCTATCGCATTAGACGTTTTGCGCCTAATCAATTTTCGCCATTTTTTATAAAGATCAGATTTTATTATCTTTTTATCTTAAAACTTCTGCAAATATTGAGATTTGGACAAATCTTTTTCTGGTTTATACATGACGCAAATTTAATTTTTATTTTTAAGAGGAGAAAAATTCTTTTGTTTAAACATTCTCAAATTTTGAAAAAAACATTAATTACAACGTCTTTCATTACATTCAGCCTCTCAAGTCATGCAGCGCTTACCTTTGGTAATGCTGAAGAAGGCCAACTTAAAGTGAGTGGTACTGTTCGGGCTAAATATGTTTATGATTTCGACTCTGAACCGTCTACCAGTAAATTTTCTTTTAATGATGCGGTCTTATGGCTGGACTACAACTCCCCGAAATGGATTGGTCGCCTAGATTATCGGGTTTATGAATATTACGGGCATTTAGGCGATGCCAACTGGCTCACCGATGCATGGTTGGGTTATAAAATTAATGACAACAGTAAAATTATTGCTGGCTTAAACCCCGTTCCTTTTGGCTTGGGCCGCTTTTGGGGAAATACTTATTATTTAGGCATTGCCAATAGTGCTGGTTGGGAAGATGTACACAACCTTGGGGTAAAATATGATTTCAATGATGGAATCAATGAAGCACAACTCGCCTTTTATCCTACCGATGGTGGCACCTATAGAGGTAAAAGCAAAGACTCGAGTCGATTTAGTATCAACCCTGTCAATGCAGATGACTCTGTACCACAAGGCACCAATACTAAAGAAAAGAACTCCATTGTTGTTCGCGGCGCTCATACCTTTAAAAATATCTTAGGCCAAGAAAATTTCTCTACTCAACTGGGTGCCTCTGCATGGTATTCCACTATTGAAAATAAACGTTCAGGGCAAGATGGCGATCGCCAAGTCTATTCAGTTTTTAGCAATACCAATTATAACCAATGGAATTTACAGCTTTTGGCTGGTTATCAAGACATTGATAATGCCGACACTGAATATAAAGATCATCTGACTTTGGGCGGTTTCGATTATTCATTTAACTCGGCAACCAAAGGTCAGATTTACTCAGCCGAACTGAGCTATTTATTTCCTCAGCAGTTTGGCCCAATTACCTCTGTTCGCCCTTACCTAAACTATAGTTCTTATCGAAAAGAGCAAGATGGCTTTAAAGACTCCACCCGTTTTATTCCCGGCATTGCCTTTAACTATCAAAAATTGACAGTACAAGCCGAATTACTCATTGGTAAACATGACCCATATCTAGGAGACAGTGAAGGCCTTGCGGCTGGTGGAAGCAATAATAAATGGAATAAAAAAGCGTTTGTAATTTTTGCTTATTACTTCTAAATCCAAAAATAAAGGCCAACAGATGTTGGCCTTTGTTTTCATTTAGATATCTAATTTTACGCTAGTCGATTACTGGCGAATTATTGAGAGGAAGTTCTGTTTTATCTTCATCAATCACATCAACATCTTGGGCGGTAGGCTCAAACTTAATCAGTAGTCCAATCACAATTAAAGGAATAAACGCAAAGATAGAAATAATCAGATAAACGTCGGTTTTATATCCCGCCATCCAGATCGGTAAAACAAACAAAGCAATTGCTTGAGCAACACCCGTTACTGCACGGTTAAAGCCCACACCAACACCACGAATCGAAGCTGGATAAGCCATAGTAGGATACACCATCATTTGTGCACCTGGCCCAAAGCCTTCGGCAAAAAGCCATAAACCGAGCATTCCAATTGCGGTGTAGAGTAAAAAACTATTACCAGGTTCACCAATTAATGCCAAAGCAATGAGGGCTATAAACTGGAGTAAAAAGCCTGTAAGCAGCACATGCCGAGATTTAAATCTACTAGCAACAAATACACCTAACAGCCCGCCCGTAAATGCAAATAATAAATTAAGCCCAAGTGTGGTGGTAATGGTCGTCAAGACATCGGTATGAAAGAAACGCGTTAAAATAGAAGGTAAAAAGAAGGCAATGGTCGTGTACTGAAATGCCACCGAAATGTGAATCACAATGGCCACAATCGTTCTTGGTAAATAGGTTTTATTAAATAAAACAGCAAAACCCTCACGCTTTTTGTTTTCAGCAGTTCTTTCTACTTTTTCGACTGTAGCGACTGCATGAATTGCATAAGACTCTTGTAGAACTTGAGCTGCTCCTTTTAAATCACCTTGGTTTGCAAGCCAGATTGGTGATTCAGTTAAATATTTACCGCGAATAAAAATAATGAGTAACGCTGGCACTGCTCCAAAAATTAAAGATGCTCGCCATAACCAGTTGCTATGTTCAGGGGGTAAAAGAAAATAAAGTGCCAAAACTAGGCCAAAACACACCGAAGAAGCGGCATACCACATTGGGCACCATGCGGCTAAACGCGCTGCCTTGTTGCTACTACCGTTAAACTTGGAAAACTCAGATAGGTATGACATTGCAACAGGCAGATCAATACCCACACTAATTCCCATAATGAATCTGGCTACAATCAGAACCCATACATTTGGTGCAAAACCTGCGACAATTGCCGCAATAACAAAGAGCACCATGTCTGCCATAAAGACTCGATAACGGCCAATTTTATCTGTCAGCCAACCACCAATCAGGTTACCAACAATGGTTCCGCAGACAATTGCTGAAGCCACCACACCAGTCATCACAGGGCTTAAAGAAAACTCTGAGATAACTTGCTCAATACCAAAGGACAGCGTTGTTAAATCATAGGCATCAATAAACACCCCAATCAGTGCCAACCAAATAACTTTATTCGATTTACCCTTCCCTGCAAATTTGGAAATTAATTGTGAAACATCATCGGGAGATTTAATTTCATAACGATGGTTATGATCGAGTTCTTGTGTGCTCACTTAATAATTCCTAAACTTTAATAACAGGAACAAAATAATGATTATTCACATAATACAAAAACAAATTAATCTGATGTTTTAATCTAAATTATAGAATTATCTTTTCATTATTAACTCAGCAGTAAAACCGATATAAAAAGACAAAATAAAAGCTGGTATTTAACCAGCTATTTATTTAAAGGCTTCCTAAAATATTAACTCGCCTCAGCAAGTTTTAACTCTTTTAGATTACGATATTTTGCACCGCGGTGATTTTCAGGTAAATATGGCCCAGCACCAAATAGTTTTTCTCTTAATGTTCCTTGTGCATATGAAGTTTGATATACCCCTCGTTTTTGCAATTCTGGCACAATAAACTCAACCACATCGGCAAAGGTTTGATGCGCCAAAATATAGGCAAGGTTAAAGCCATCGACATCGGTATCTTCAACCCATTGTTGTAGAGCATCCGAAACGGTTTCTGCCGAACCCACCAATACTGGTCCATTCCCACCTAAGCTGTTCCAATTTGCAATTTCTTCAATAGTCCAGACACGTTCTGGGTCTGCATTTACATAAGAATCTAATAAAGATTGAATGGCGTTAGTTTGAATATATTCAACTTTGTCAGTTGGCTGGTATTGTGAAAAGTCTACACCAGACCAGCCAGACAGCAATGTTAAAGCGCCATCATAGCTGCCATAACTTTGATATTCTTTAAACTTAGCCTGTGCTTTTGCATCTGTTTCATCAGTGACAATCGACAAAAGTGCATAAATTTTAACTGAGTACGGGTCGCGGCCTTCTTGAACCAATTTCTGGCGAATGCCCTGTACCACTTTTTTAGTGGCAATTTTAGACGGCGCTGCAATAAATACACACTCGGCATTTTGACTCGCAAACTTCTGCCCACGTGAAGATGCCCCCGCTTGATAAAGTACTGGTGTTCGCTGCGGTGATGGCTCACAAATATGGATGCCCGGTACAGTAAAGTATTTACCTTCGTGCTGAATTGGATGCACTTTTTTATGGTCAGCAAAAATACCGCTTTCACGGTCACGAAGTACCGAACCTTCTTCCCAAGACCCTTCCCAAAGTTTGTAAAGGACTTCTAAATATTCATCGGCAATATCATAACGATTGTCATGATTAACCTGAGTTTTTAGACCCAAGTTTTTTGAACCACTTTCCAAATAAGACGTCACGATATTCCAACCAACTCGACCTTTGGTTAAATGGTCTAGCGTGCTAATACGTCTAGCAAAAGGATAAGGATGCTCAAAGGAAATCGAAGTTGTGACACCAAAACCCAAGTGCTTTGTGACTGCCGCCATCGCTGGCACAATCTGTAGCGGATCATTGACTGGAACTTGCACTGCCCCTGTTAAGGCATGTTCGGCACTTTGATGATAAACGTCGTAAATGCCAAGTACATCTGCAATAAAAATACCGTCAAAAAAACCATGCTCAAGAATTTGGGCTAAATCTGTCCAATATTCTAAATCTTTATATTCAACAGATCGGTCTTGAGGATGTCGCCATAATCCAGGAGATTGATGAGCAATACAATTCATTTCAAAAGCGTTAAAACTAATTCTCTTAGTCATAAAATAACAACCAGCATTTTATTTAATTTTTATACTAAAGCAATTTTTATATTTTCTTTATAATATATACCCCAAACAAAATATGATTTTATTCTAATAGATTTTTATAATTTATTTTAAGAAATAAAAATAATATTAAGCCGCTAAAAATAGCAGCTTAATATCTAAAACTATAATTTATTGTTTAGCAACATTCCCTATTCGCCATTGATACGGTGGTAATGTACCGTTTACACTAAAATCACCGACAATTCGATTTTTAAATACTCTCGGGTTATGTGAAGCTAAAGTCCGCACATTACGCCAGTACCGATCTAAACTTAAATCTTTATCTGTTGCAGAAGCACCCAAAGCGTCAAATAAAATTGTAGAAGCATTTAAAATTAGATCGGTAATGACCGTTTGAGACTGCGCACTTTCAAGCTCGGCAAGTGCATTTTGTTCTTCTTCAAGCTGTTCATTATTTTGAAATGCAGCTAAGTAAGCACGCTGTAAGCTTTGTGCAACTTTTTCAACAATCGCTCCTGCACTGTAAGCTGCGCCACGAATTTGTCCTACGACTTGTAAAATTTGCGGATCTTGTTTTACAAATTGAGCATTTGCATGCGTGTAGTTTCGGGTACGTTTTGCTACAGCTTGAGAAACATCATAGGTTGCAGCACGCCCTAGACCTGTAATGATTGCCAGTTGGACCAGTTGATAATAAGCCGCTGAATATTTAAAACGGTCATCATCAGGTAAAATTTCAGTTTCATCGACCAATACATCATGGAAATATGCCGTACCACTTGCAGTAAGCTGCTGTCCAAAGCCATTCCAGTCATCGACAATTTCAACACCTTCATCTTCACGGTGAACAACGACCGAGCCAGACTCTCCTTTTAAATCTGTTACCCCAACATCCACCCAATCTGCATATAGGCTCCCTGTGGTGTAGTATTTTTTGCCTTTAACGCGAATTTTTCCGTCACTATCTCGATATAAGTGTGTTTCAAACTGATCAATTGACTCTTTCCCGCCTTCAGACCATGCACTACCGATTGTTTCCCCATTTGCAATTCGGCTTAGCCAGCGCTGTTGAAACGACTTATCTTTACTTACCAAGACATCTTCAGTAAAACCAAAATGCACACGTAAAGCTTGGGGTAAGTTTGAATCAGCTTCTGCAAGTTCAATGAGCAATGCAAATAATTCAGGAATGGTTGCATCAAAGCCACCATGAGCTTTGGGAAGTCTTAGCCGTGTAAAACCAATATCTTTGAGCCACTGAAGTTGTTCATAAGGCAAAATATGCTGTTGCTCACGGATTAAAGCCCCTTCTTTAATACGGGCAAAAGTTGGTCTGAAATTTTTTGCCAATTCATCATAACGCTCAGTTGGCCCTTCACCCCACACGCGAGAAATAATTGAGGCCTGGCTTAGTGCAGCGTGTGTTAAGGAACCGAGATGATGCTCAAAATTTAAATTTGTCATGTAAGTAAAACCAATATTGCTTTGCTTTTACCATAAAATATTTATTTCACATGAAAACGATTATTTTTTTATAACAGTATTCAATCTTGATATAACATCAATCAAAAGCCTGACCGCCCTAAGCGATCTCTTTCTTGGTAAGACTATGCTGACTTTGCAATAAGGTTTGCATATATTCTGAATAGACAGATAACTTTTCAAAAATATGCTCTGAATAAAACATATCATCAATTAAATGCGTCATTTGACTAGCAGTAAACGTATCGCATAACCCGACCAGTGCTGCATTCATTTGCGCAAAATGAGCACATAACTGTACATATGCTTCATCTTTATTTTTAAATAATAATTTACGCATATCTAGCTGATCTAAGCCTTTTAGACCCTCATGTTTTACGATTTTCACCCAATGAATTTTTATTTTTAAGAACTGTTCAAGTTGCTTTAAAGCCTCTAAATCAAGCCCTAAATGTGTTATTAAAAAAACTGTGGAGATATCGCTTCGACATAATGCTTTGATTAATTTTAAATAAATAAAGTCAGCTTCTCCCATCTCTATTAATTCCAAATCTAGATATATTTTTAGGCTCTCTAAAACCTCATCTACCTTAAACACAACCTTCTTGTCAGCTTGATAGTATTTATTAAGAATAGTAAGCACAGGTGGTGTTGCAGGTGTTGTATAAATAGCAGCTTTGTTTAGGTTCGCAAAAATAAATGGCGAGAATAGATAAGCCAAACTGCTTTGCTGTGGCTCAATATGAGACTGAATTAAATAAACCGTTTGAGTTTTAGAAAAGTCTCTGAGTACTTTCGCTCTAAGTAAAGTTGCTTCAAGGTTCACATAAGTCTGTTCTAACTGATCTATTACCAAGGTAGAAATAGACTGATTTTTAATAATTTTATGTAGAACATTGAGTTGAGAAGTAATAAACATTTTTTAACATCCAAGCTATTTTAGAAGCGCTACACTTACACTCAGGTCTTTAAGAAACACGCAGCAACCGGACCCTACGCAAAACAACAATGGAAATAGAAAAGAAGAACATAATCATGTGCTTAAATAAAATCTAAAGCAGCGTTCACATTGAGTCTTGAAAGTTGGTTTAGGTCGACGGTAAATCCTGTTCATTTTTATTCTGAACTTTAGAGGACTTAATATGTAGCTACAGATGATTGAAAAAAAACTATAGCACACCTTCGAAACCATACTGAACTGTTATAGTTTTATAAAAAATTTCTGTATCTACATATACAAATAGAGCGAGTGCATGATTAAGAAAACTTCTTAAGGTAGGTAGTTTTCATGAGACGATCTATTGCATATCGCCAGATATTTCATCAATGTTTCAATGCAACATGCATTTTTACAAATGCAACATCAAGCATAAACTTT
This sequence comes from Acinetobacter sp. 766875, assembly GCF_000582055.1. Classification (NCBI taxonomy): domain Bacteria; kingdom Pseudomonadati; phylum Pseudomonadota; class Gammaproteobacteria; order Moraxellales; family Moraxellaceae; genus Acinetobacter; species Acinetobacter sp. 766875. Next base: position 24,607 of record NZ_JEXX01000008.1, read on the forward strand.
GCTAACAGATTGAAAACAATCAATCGCCCTATTCTATTGAAATATCAAGCAATTATATTGCTTTACCCTGTTGGCATTTTACTTGCTAAGAACATTTATCACAGAAGTAAGTTTAATCGCCAGAGTACTTTTTTGCCTGAAAATAAGTATTTAACTCATTCAATCATCATCAGCTAGTTCACAGGGGGAAAGTTTATGAGCCTCGGTCTAACCGCTCTAGAATTAGCGCGAATACAATTTGCTTTCACAGTATCCTTCCATATCATTTTTCCGGCCACATCCATCGGACTTGCCTGCTTTTTGGCAGTTTTAGAATGGAAATGGTTAAGAACGCAAAACCCAATTTATAAAGATCTATTTAAATACTGGATTAAGATCTTTGCCGTTGCGTTTGGTATGGGAGTGGTTTCCGGTGTCGTAATGAGCTATCAGTTTGGTACCAACTGGAGTGAATTTTCACGAGTAGCCGGAAGTATTACTGGTCCTTTACTTACCTATGAAGTGTTAAGTGCCTTCTTCTTAGAAGCAGGTTTCTTAGGCATTATGCTGTTTGGCTGGGGCCGTGTTGGTCCTAGAGCCCATTTCTTTGCAACGCTTATGGTTGCCATCGGAACATGTATTTCGATGTTCTGGATTTTATCGTCCAATAGCTGGATGCAAACACCGCAAGGTTTTGCCATCGAAAATGGCATTATTGTGCCAAAAGACTGGCTAGCTATTGTCTTCAACCCGTCCTTCCCTTACCGCTTTGCACATATGGGTGCTGCTGCCTTCTTGGTTTCATCTTTATTGGTGGTTGGAACATCTGCTTGGCACTTGGTAAAAGGTCGTCGTGATGAATTGGTTAAAAAATCATTCTCGATGGGTTTATGGATGGTACTGGTGACTTCTTGTTTACAAGTAGTAATTGGCGATAACCACGGTTTAAATACTCGTGAGCATCAACCTGCCAAGCTTGCTGCAATGGAAGGTCACTGGGAAACCAATCATAACGAACCAATGCCATTACTGTTATTTGCCATTCCAGATATGAAAGAAGAACGAAATCACTTTGAAGTGGGTGTTCCATATTTGGGTAGCTTAATTTTGACTCACAGTTTAGATGGGCAAGTGACAGGCTTAAAAGAATTCGCACCTGAAGATCGTCCAAACTCGACCATTATTTTCTGGAGTTTCCGAGTCATGGTGGGTCTTGGCGTCCTTATGGTCACCTTATCACTCATTGCTCTTTGGCTGCGTAAAAGTGGAAAACTCTATGAAACATCATGGTTTCATAAATTTGCTGTAGCGATGGGGCCTGCAGGTTATGTCGCAATGCTGGCTGGGTGGATTACTACCGAAGTAGGCCGTCAACCTTGGGTGGTATACGGCATTATGCGCACCAAAGATGGTTTATCGCATACTGTTTCGGCAGATCAGGTGGGTCTAAGTCTTTTTATTTTTGTTGTGGTTTACACCATCGTTTTCGGTAGTGGTATCTACTACACCTTAAAACTCATTAATAAAGGCCCTGTATTTATCGACACACCAAATATGGAAACAGGTGGCGTAGGACACTTCAAAACACCGATGCGTCCACTTAGTGCAGTCGATGAAAATATTGACAGCAAACAAAACTCTGGGGAGAACCGTCATGATTGATCTTTCTTTAATATGGGTCGGTATTATCGGTTTAGGTGTTTTAATTTACGTGGTCATGGATGGCTTTGACTTAGGAATCGGGATTATGTTCCCCTTCATTAAGAATAGCCAAGAACGTGACGTGATGATGAATACCGTTGCTCCTGTCTGGGATGGCAATGAAACCTGGATGGTACTTGGGGGTGCTGGCTTGTATGCAGCCTTCCCACTGGTCTATTCAACGGTTTTATCTGCGCTCTACCTGCCTATTATTTTCATGGTGATTGCCTTGATTTTCCGTGGAGTTGCTTTTGAATTCCGTTTTAAAGCTCATCGAACCAAACATCTTTGGGACTTAGCTTTTATTTGGGGTTCGGTTTTAACAAGCTTCCTCCAAGGGATTATTTTAGGTGCCTATATTCAAGGCATTAAAACCGAAAACGGTATTTTTGCCGGTGGTCCTTTTGACTGGCTTACTGCATTCTCCATTTTCACAGGTATTGGTGTAGTTGCGATGTATGCCACTTTAGGCTGTGGTTGGCTCATTTTGAAAACTGAAAAAGGCTTGCAGCAACGTATGTATGAGCTTATGCCAAAGTTAATTATTGCGCTGCTCATTATCTTTGGTGCCGTTAGCTTATATACACCTTTAACACACCCTGAAATTGCAGATCGCTGGTTCTCTTTACCAAATCTGTTCTATTTTAGTCCTGTGCCTATTTTGGTCTTATTGTTTGTTGGCCTGATTTTATCAGCATGTAAAAAGCAGCAGGACCATAAACCATTTATATATACCTTGGCATTGGTCTTCCTTGCCTTTACTGGTTTTGTAATTAGCTTATGGCCAAATATCATTCCACCATCAGTTACGATTTGGCAAGCGGCAGCGCCTCATTCCAGCCAGATGTTTGCTTTAGTGGGTGCACTTATTCTGATTCCAATCATTATTACTTATACGGTTGTGTCTTACTGGGTATTCCGTGACAAAGTTCGTGTAGGTGATGAAGGTTATCATTAAGGTACGGGGGAGTTATGAAAAAGTCGTCAGTTAAACTCAGTCAAACCCAATGGTTTATTCTGTTATGGCTTGGTGGTTTTTTAGCCTTAGCTGTGATTGCAGGTTTATTTAAGGTGATATTGATTTATGCTGCCCCTTACTTAAAGTAAACCCATCCTTATAAACAAATGCCGTTTGTAGATTCTACAAGCGGCATTTATTATGGGTTCAGTGCATCTTTTATTTTTTATTTCGTGCAGCTCATACATGTATAAATCAGAACAACTCGCCCATAGCATTCGCCAACTTATTGAAAGTGGTACTTTAAATGCACATGAGAAATTACCTTCATTAAGAGATCAGGTCCAACGTTCTGGTTTTAGCTTAATGACTGTGATGAATGCTTATCAAGAACTTGAATCACAAGGGCTGATCTATTCAAAGGAAAAGTCTGGCTACTTCGTTGCCGAGCAAATTACACTAAAGCCACTCGAGCAATATTCAGTTGTTTCACTAAACTCTAAAATCGAAATTAACTCATTAGTTTTTAAATACCTAAAGTCAATTCAACATGAGTCTGTTGTACCTTTTGGTTCAGCTTTCCCTGATAGCCAACTTTTAGCTGTTCCCAAACTTATTCAAATTATGGGGCAACTTGCACGGCAAAGGCAAAGCTATGACCAGACAGCAAGCCTACCTCCCGGTAATTTAGCGTTAAGAAAACTAATTGCTCAGCGCTACTGTATGCAAGGCATACAGACCGATCCAGATGACATTGTCATTACATCCGGAGGATTAGATGCACTCAATCTTTCTTTACAAACAGTAGCCCAACCGGGTGACTATATCCTATTGCAACAAACCGTGTTTTACGGTGCTTGGCAGGCTGCTGAACGTTTAGGGCTTAAGGTCATTACCATTCCCGAACATCCACAACATGGTTTTGACCTAGAGGCTTTTGAGCAGGTTATTCATACATATCCAATTAAAGTATGTTGGCTCATGTTAAATAGCCATAATCCGATTGGGTTTACGGTCAGCGATGAGATTAAATATAAAATTGCCAAACTGCTTCATGAACACCAAATTTACTTAATTGAAGATGATGTGTATGAAGAGCTTTATTATGGCGGGGAAAAACCACTTTCGATGAAGTACTTTGACCAACAAAATCTGGTACTGCACTGCTCTTCATTTTCTAAAACTTTAGGGGCAGGTTTTCGGGTAGGTTGGGTCTATGCGGGTAAATTTTCGGACCATATCCAACACTTACAGCTCATGAGTACTATTTCAGTGAATGCACTCATCCAAAATGCCTTGGTTGAGTTCTTGTCTCATCATCATTATGAAAAGCATTTGCGCACTCTTAGACTTTCAATTGAACGTTATAAAAAGCAGTTTTACCACTATTTGAAGCAACATCTGCCACCGAGTTGCGAGATTTATTATTATCCAAGCGGTTATTTTCTATGGGTTAAATTGCCTCATAAACTCGATAGCATGCAAATTTATGAAGAACTCATCCAACAAGACATTGGCGTTGCGCCAAGCCCACTCTTTAGTGTTTTACCCGCGCAGCAACATTATTTAAGAATCAATTGTTCATTTGAGTGGAACGAAAAAATTCAAGTTGCTTTAGATCAAGTCATCAAAACTATTCAACAAAAAGTTGAAGTAAGTTTATAAAGATATGCTTCTACCTAAGCACAATTTTATAGACTTTATTTTGTGGTAACTTTATAGCTCAAATCTATAGTTTTAAGGGAAACAGGCTCAAGGAATTAAGATGGAAATAGATGAAGAACTGACCCTTAAAAAAATACAGATTTTTTTAGCTTTTATGCGCTGTGGCAATTTGTCTAAAACCGCGGCAGAAATGCAGCTGAGTAATGTCAGTGTTCACAAGGCATTACACTCTTTAGAAAGCGCTTTACGTTGTCCTCTTTTTAAAAACGAAGGCCGTAACCTCATTCCTTTAAAAAGTGCTTATGTATTTGAAGAGCGGGCGCAAAAAATCGTACAAGACATTTTTATCACCGTAAATAAAACTAGAGAAGCTGCAGGCTTTGCAGCTAAGGTTTTACATTTAGGTTCCCTTTATTCTTTAACGGTAAACACAATTCCAAATGTAATTAGCGGTCTTAAACTCAGACGTAGTGAGCTTGATATTCAATTATTACTCAGTTCAAATCAGGATTTGGTGAAAAAGCTTAAAGCAACTGAACTTGATGCCATTATCGTGGCTTTAAATGAAACCACTCAAGATGATGACTTTGAAATTTTGCCAATGTTTTCCGACGATATTTTTTTAGCCGTCAATAAAGATTCAAAATATGCTGAGTTTAAAGATATTGATTTAAGCCTTTTAAAAGAAGAAACTTTTTTAACTTTAACCAAGGGTTTTGCAACTCATAACGACAGCGATATCATTTTTAAAAAAGCTGGTTTTTCACCTAAAGTTGCTTTGCAGGTCAATGATATTTTTACCCTCATTAGTATGGTCAGTTCAGGCGTAGGTTTTGCTCTATTACCCGGTCGTATTTCTGCAGTTTATGAAAGTTCAGTAAAACTTATTCCGCTAAAACAGCAATATCACATGCAACAAGAAATTGGTCTGGTCTTTTTAAAAAGTAAAGAGCGCGATCCAAACTTACTTGCTCTCATTCCTGAATGTCGAATGTTTGCATCTAATTTCAAAAATAAAAAAGACCGTTGCTAATAACAACGGTCTTTTGAGCTAAGTATTAAATTACTCATTAACCCACTAAAGCTTTAACCGCGAAGAACAAAACGGTAGGTCCCATCAAACAACCAAGACCAGTATGAAACGTTGCCGTGAGTGCACCGTAAGGCACTAAACGGCGGTCTGTAGCGGCTAAACCAGCCGACACGCCACTTACCGTTCCTGCCAAACCACCAAAAATCATGGCAGAACGTGGATTGTCTAATCCCATAAATTTTGCGGTAAGTGGTGTTGAAACCATTACACAGATTGCTTTCACCAGCCCCGTTGCAATTGAAAGCGCCATAACCTCAGAGCTCGCACCAATGGCCGCACCCGTCACTGGCCCCACAATATAGGTTACTGCACCTGCGCCAATTGTGGTAATACTTACTGCATCACGATAGCCAAAAATCCACGCAAACATACAACCGACAATAAATGGCAAAATGGTCCCAAGAAATAAAGAGAAGGCACCAATAAATCCGGCTTTTTTGGCCTCAGTCGCTTGTACTTCAAATGCTGTGGCTACAATAGTAAAGTCACGAAGCATTGCACCGCCCATGAGGCCTACACCTGTAAAAAGTGCAAGGTCGGTCAAGCCTTTTTCACCACCTGTCATTTTTCCGCCAAACCACGCCAAAATCAAACCAATTACAATCGCAATTGCTGAAGCATGTACTCGTCCGTTGGTTAAGTATTTAGAGAGCTTGGTCGACAGCCACATAATTAAGGCAATTAAAGCGAAAGCTGTAATTAACCCTAAATGGGTTAAATCTTTTAATAATAATTCAACCATGAACTTTACCTCCGATTCGGTTTAAGGCTGTGTCCTCTTCTTTCGGTAAAGGGCTTGCTTTGTTATAACGGCTTAGACCAGCAATAATGAGCGTACAAACTGCAACTGAGACTACAGCCGCAAAGAGTGCCATATGGCCACTCGATAATGCCGCCACTACATTTTGTTGGGCTGCCATAGCAACAACAACCGGGATATACATGGTGCCCCAGAATGAAACTCCTTTTTCAGTTTCAACTGTCATTATTCCACGTTTTTCCATCCATAACCGTATGCAAATGAGTAAAATCATGGCGATACCCACGCCACCAACATTGGACTTTACACCTAATAAAACGCCCAACAGATCACCAACAATAACACCCACCAAGGTGCAAAGTGCGAGTAGGCCAACTCCATATATAATCATTGTAAATCCCTCATATCCTTGGGTTATTACTCAGTTTTTTAATTTGTATTGTAGTTAAGAACCACTATCGGCATTTTGATTGCGCATTGCCATCTGAATGCTGTCTAGACGTGTTCCCTGAAATGACAATACAGTTCCTTCTTTAAATATTCGACGTGCAAGTGTAGTAAGCACCGTTCCCGGCAAAGCTTCAATCTGCAACCTTACACCTCGCTCCCATGCAGCTTGGATGGTACTTTCCCAATCTACAGTTCGACTCATGTTAAAAGCTAAGTCATCTCTAATCTGTTCTGGCCTGCTAAGTGTACGAGCCGTTGAACCACTTAAATATCGAATTTTAGGTTGATTTAAAGTGACTCCCTCCATAGATGCTGCAAGTTGCTTTGCTTGCTGACTTAATAATTCACAGTGCGATGGCACCGATACATCTAATTTTTTTGCCACCACACCTTGTTGCTTTGCCAAAATAGCAACTTGGTTCATGGCTTCAAAACTTCCTGAAATAACGATCTGGTTATGTGTATTAATATTTGCGACAAACACCTCTGGCGTTATTTCATAAACTTGTTTCACCCATACTTCTACTACTGAACGATCTGCACCAATCAAGGCGGTCATACCATAGCCAACCGGATAGGCGTTTTGCATGAGTTCACCGCGATAGGCAACTAAACGAATGGCATCTTCATAGGATAAAACTCCCGCTACAACCGCCGCTGACCATGCGCCAATTGATAAGCCCGCAACATAATATGGTGTTAAGTTTTCAGCAGTTAATAGGGCTGAACTCACCACACCGGAAATAAGCAAACAAAGCTGTACTGAACGCGTTGACTGTAATGCTGCCGAACTGTCTAGCATCAAGACATCTTCTTTGAGTGCATTCGATGCACGCTCAAGGTATTCTTTGACCAGAGCGGTTTGAGGTAAATCGTGCAACATATTGCTTCGTTGCACACCTTGACCCGGATAGACCCAAATTGAAGCCATGATATCTGTTCCCTAATTCCATGGGTTTTCTACTAAAACAGCACCATCAGGACGTTTCAATAGAACTTTTCCGCTATTTCTCGCCCATTCTTTTAACGCCAAACCACCTTGTGGAAGTTGAAGCTGTATATCCACATTGAGCCCGGCTTGGTGAAAATTTTCGAGTAGCTCAATCGCCTGCTTTTTAGCAAAAGGTTGTTCAGCTCGAATCAACAGATCTATGTCACTTTGCGGGGTTACTGTTTCAATGCCCGTTGCCAGTTCAAACCCAAAACTTCCTGTATATCCCCAACATCCTGAAAAATTTTTCATGATGCTGGAAATACTCTGTAAACGTTCTGCCAAGTGCTCAAACTGTTGCGTATCTACGCGAGTCAGCGCTTCTGGCTTAAGCTGTTTGCTAATTAAAGATCGTGGCATTTGCGCTGCATATCGTTGAGAGCGAAATTGTCCTCTTATACCCACAGCCACCTGATCTTCAGGAGTAATTTCCCGTCGAACTACAACGGGATCACCGCGTAGTAACACCTCTTTCACCCAAAGTGGGGCATCATCGGCCAAGCAATCGACCGTCATACCCCATAGTAAATCATGGGCTTCGAGCTTAAGTTTCATGACCATTGCTCACGCAATAATTCACGGACCCTTTTAGACATTTGACGGTTTTGGCCGTGAAGTCTTTGTTCCAGTCCTTTAGATTGATCAGCATTAATTTCTTTAAACGTTTGAGCAATCACCTGCTTCGCTAACAAAAGATCATCATTTGTCGGTTGTTCAGGGTTTTCAACAGATAGTAGTTCCGATAACAAACCAAGCGTGGCATAACTTTCAATGTCATAAGCCATTGGTGGAATGCTGGATGCCAATTGCTCTAACTCATCAACTGACCGTAAGGTAACGCGTGCAGCAGATTCTTTACCCATTGCATGCACCATAACACCTGAATCTTTCAAGGCAATAATACGATTGGCTTGATATCCATGCGCCAAAAAAGCACCAGACATCGACTTACCAACTAATAAACTCACAATTGGATGACCTGCCAATCTGGCTCTAGCATAGCTATCTACTGCACCTGCTAAAGCTTGATGAATGCCTAATAATTCTTCACGGCGCCCATACGCCTGACTTGGGACATCAACCAGACATAAAATGCCTCGTTTAGTTTCAGCCTGTGCATCGGCTTGAATCACGTCATCAACTGCTTTTGCCAAGTTCCAGCCTTCCAAGAGTCCAACTTCACCTTGTTTTGCCCGTGGGAACAGATTATTGCTGTCTTGCACAACTGCAATCACACACACAGCTTGCTGATTGATCTGCCCATCAGCTACCCAAACAGAAGCTGGAAAACCTTCAACTGCCTTAAAACCCTGTGTGAGTGCTTTAAACCAATGCACACCACGAGTAGAAGCTTTTAATGTATCAACGGCGATATTCATGCTTGTTCTCCTTGATACAAAGCTTGAACTTGTGCTGGGGTAATCTGTTCAGCAGTATCAACTTGTTGTAGCTTTTCTAAATAGAATGAGTAATTTGAACTACGATGCTGCTGAGGCACGCCTTGAGTTAAATAATCGATAACTTGCTGACGAATTTTCTGACGATCATCATCAACAAAAGCATCTACCAAACCACTCGCGAAACGCTGGTTACCACCCGTAATACTCCATATAAATGGACGATCTTTGGCGTTATATTCTTGTACACCAGCTTCTTGTTCTATCACTTGGGGACCATTTAAACCTAAACGTCCTTCTTGTGTCATTACAATATAGCTACATAGCCCAGCTGCAATTGACATACCGCCGAAGCACCCTACACTGCCTGCAACCACAGCAATCACAGGTTGATACTGACGTAAGTTCACAATTGCAGCCTGAATCTCAGCAATTGCAGCCAAGCCCAGATTTGCTTCTTGTAAACGAACGCCGCCTGTTTCTAAAAGTAAGATTGCTGCTGTTGGAATGCCTTTCAGGTTGTCTTCAACTGCAAGCTCTAAGGCTCCCGCAATTTTGGCACCCCCCACCTCGCCTAAACTGCCACCTTGAAATAAACCTTCAATTGAAATTAAAACTACTGGGCGTTCTTGAATAGATCCTTTTGCAATCACCACGCCATCATCGGCTTGCGGCACAATATTTTGCTGAACCAACCAAGGTGACATAACACGTGCAAATGGGTCGAGTAACTCTCGAAAAGTCCCTTCATCTAATAATGCTTTGGCACGCTCTCTGGCGCTGAGTTCAATAAAATCTTGTTTATTTAACAAGCTTTGAATATCAGTCATGGGCAATCTCCTCTAATGCTTGTTCCAGACGTAAGCGAACGACACCGGGAGTTGCACCAAAATCATGGATATCAATATTGACCGCTGGCGGTATTTGCGCAGTAAAAATCCGTTCAAAAAGATTGTGCCAACGTGCCGCACTGCCATCTACCGAAGTCACTACCTGAATAGAAGCTTTGCCTGTTTCACCAGGTTCCATCAAAATTTCTAAATCGCCCGAGCCAACACATCCTACTAGTGCTTTTTTTACAGGTGGCTTTGTCGCCACAAATTTAAAATGAAGTGTTTCCATAATCAAAATCCTTCTTTATTTTTGACAGATGTCTGCTCAACACGATCTATAAATAGTGTTGCTGCCAATAAGTCTGCGGCACCACCAGCGGAAGCTTTCATCCGAAGTAGATCAATCTCTAAAAGATGCAAAGCACGTCGACCTTCCAAGCTTGAGCTGCCACCTAAATCGAGTACTTGCTGAGCACCATGTTGCATACGCTTTAAACCAGAAGTTCCCGAGCGATAAAGCACACAGGTATCGGTCAAATCAGTCATCATGGCAAGTAATGCATCTAAACGAGCGAACTCTTCTTTCATGGGCTTACTACGACTTTGATAAAGCTGCTTTAAACCAAAATTCACAATCGTTGGAAAACCTTGTTGTGCCTGTTCTTTGGCACCTAAGACACCTAATTTTTTCTGTACTTGTTGACCATGACTTAAAGCCTGTTTTGGAATAAAGCGATCTTCAAGCTGGGCAATCTGACCTGCTAACTGGCATAACTCAACAGCCGATAAATATTGTTGATTCGTGCGCGCTAATGCTGCTGCCGTAGCCATTAACCCTAAGGCCCAAATTGCGCCGCGATGTGTATTTACACTATCTGTTGCCAACATCATGGTCTTTTCACCTTGACGGCCAATTTCTCCAATGTCTTCACGCAAGGCTAAACAGACTTTTCCATGATGCTTTGCAGCTTGCGCCATTGCATCGAACATCGGCCCTAAACTTTTTGCAGAGCGCTCCATTAATTCCAAAGTCAGGTCATTGTGTGCACCACTACCACGGCGATCTACCAAAGCTGGTTTCGGTGTCAGATTCACTTCATCAATCAAAGCTTCTACTGCTAAACCTGCCAAAAGCTGACTATCGCTGAGTGTTTTATATTGAACTTGTGCCATCATTACCAACTCCTGAATTTTGCAGGTGGTTGATATAAACCATCTGACCATGTCACCAAATCAGCAATATTTTTTGCAGCTAAAAGCTCACGTGTGGCATCGGTGCGGCGAATACCTAAATCTTCAGGGTATACCACCAAACCTTCACGTCTTAAACGTGCAGTTGTTTTCGGATCTTGAGTTAAACCAATACTGGTCACACCTGCTACCGCAGCAATCATGGCTTGACGTTCTTCTTGGCTGCTTGCTTTATATAGATAAGCAATTCCTTCTTCGGTGAGTAAGTGAGTGACATCATCGCCATAAATCATGATCGGTGCTAAAGGTAAGCCTGCTGTTTTAGCCACATCAATCGCATCGAGACGATCTACAAAAGTTGGCTTACCACCCTCTTGGAAGGTTTCCACCATTTGTACAACTAACTTTTTACCACGTGCCAAATAGGTTTCAGTTTCATTGGCACCTTGCAAACGCATATCTAGCCATGCAGGTGTATCGTGACGACGACCACGCGGATCATGTCCCATGTTTGGTGCACCACCGAAACCAGCTAAACGGCCTTTGGTAACAGTCGAAGAATGGCCCATGCCATCAACTTGCAAAGTTGCGCCAATAAATAGATCAACAGCGTATTGGCCTGCAAGCTGACACATCATACGGTTGGAACGTAAAGCGCCATCACGACCTGTAAAGAAAACGTCGGGACGAGCAGCAACATATTTTTCCATACCGAGTTCGGTACCAAAACAATGCACGCTTTCTACCCAACCTGTTTCAATGGCTGGAATTAAGGTTGGATGCGGATTCAGTGTCCAATTTCGGCAAATTTTTCCTTTTAAACCTAAAGATTCACCATAGGTCGGTAAAATTAGTTCAATTGCCGCAGTGTTAAAACCAATGCCATGGTTTAGAGATTGTACATTATGCTTTTCATAAATTCCGCGAATAGCCATCATGGCCATAAGCACATGCACTGGCTTGATGTGTTTCGGGTCACGAGTAAATAAGGGTTCGATATAAAATGGCTGATCTGCCACCACCACATAATCAACCCAAGAAGCAGGAATATCGACACGTGGTAACTCTGAAACATCATCTACTAGTTCATTGACCTGAACAATAACAATACCGTCACTAAAAGCCGCAGGTTCAATAAGTGCAGGAGAATCTTCGGTACTCGGACCTGTATAAATATTGCCTTGACGGTCTGCCATAAAACCCGCCGAGAGCACGACATTTGGAATGAGGTCAACCACCAAACGCGAATACAATTCAATATAAGTGTGGATAGCCCCGATCTCTAACAGTCCATCTTCAATTAACTGGCTAATACGTAAACTTTGTGGGCCAGCAAAAGAAAAATCGAGCTTACGCGCAATGCCTTTTTCAAACAGATCGAGATGTTCCGAACGTCCCACACTTGGCATGATCATATGTAAATCATGCAAAATATCTGGGTTGGTTTGTGCCAAAGAACGCGATAAAAAATCTGCCTGCTTTTGGTTATTTCCTTCGAGTACAACTTTGTCACCCGGTGTAATCAGGGTTTCTAAAACTTTAATAATGTCTTGAGTTGGAATAACTACACCATCGGTATATTGGTTTGCCATCTCTAGTTTTAGTTGTTTGGCATGACGCCGCTTTGTCCATAACCGTTCTTTATTCTGAACTGATCCTTCCATGTACTTACCTATAGATCGCAGTTTTGTTCTGAATCTATAAAAACGCTTTATGAACTTCCGATCAATCAACCTACATGAGTTGTTATTAACTTCAGGTTAACGATTAAATGTAAATTGACTAAAATGATCTGAAAGAATAAATCCAATAAACGTCGTGTATATCAATGCTTATTTAGAAAAAACGATGCTCAAATGTTTTGTGTCAAATTATCAGATGATAGAATATTAACCCTGATTATTCAGCTACGATTACTTGATAAGAAATAGTTTATGAAAAAGAAATATTGTTATGCCTGCCGCCAGAAACACCTCAACATTTTCAAGCTGAGCTATTGATACTTGCTTACTATATAAAAACTCAGCACCCATACTCATCGATTAACACATATCATTAAAGGCTCTCATGCTTCCAAACACCATGCACCGCCAAGTATTAATTTTGGCGAGTTCCCAATCACTTTTTCAAACTGTTTCTGTCATGGTCATGACCATTGGTGGCTTGGCTGGGGCCAATATCTCAAATACCCCTACACTTGCAACCCTACCCATCGCATCTATGTTTTTGGGTACGGCTTTAATGATGTTCCCTGCTTCAATGTTGATGGCACGTATAGGGCGGCGTAACGGTTTTCTATTCGGTGCTTTTTTAGGTGTGCTCGGCGGCATTATTGCATCAATCGGTATTTTTTATAGTTCACTCATACTTCTTGCCTTAGGCACACTATGTGTTGGCGCATATCAATCCTTCGCTCAGTTTTATCGTTTTGCTGCAAGTGAAGTTGCAGATGATGCATTCCGTTCGCGTGCTATTTCTTGGGTGATGGCAGGTGGAATTGTTGCAGCATTGATTGGCCCGACTTTGGCGCGCTTTGGTGGGCCCTTATTCCAACATGTGGAATATGTCGGTTCATTTTTAATTATTAGTATCATTTCACTTGTGGCAATGGGCATTTTATCTAGCCTACATATTGCCGATACAGTTGAACAAAAGTCTGACTTTACTGCTGGTCGCCCATGGCATCAGATTGTCTTTCAACCCACTTATTTGGTTGCTCTGTTTGGTGCAATCACAGGTTATGGCATTATGATTTTAGGTATGACTGCTACACCCATTGCTATGCGACATTCACAGCATGAACTAGGCACGATTACGACAGTCATTCAATTGCATGTACTTGGTATGTTCCTACCTTCATTCTTTACTGGAAATTTAATTGCTCGCTTTGGTGTGCTTAAAATCATGTTTGCAGGTCTTTTATTATTTGCCTGCTATATCGGATTTGCTCTCTCAGGTATTCAGTTCACATCTTTTGCTATTTCTTTAATCTTATTAGGCGTGGGATGGAACTTTTTATTTATTGGCAGTACTTCTTTACTCACAGGAACTTATACTGCGATTGAAAAAGCCAAGGCCCAAGCCATTAACGACATGACCGTTTTTGTTGTCGGTTTGATTTGTTCGTTTAGTGCAGGTGCTTTACTGGATTTATTTGGCTGGAAAGCAATGAACATAGCGTTAATACCATGGTTGGTGATTGCCGCAGTTTCTCTCTTTTGGCTAAGCCAAAAAAGAGAAAAGCAGTTTGTTTAAATCTTTTCTATCGCGGTTTATTCAACATCCATTCCAGATTTTGGCGAACCGCATGCCACTCATGTTTTAAAATGCTATAAACATGAGTGTCCCGTAAAATATCATCTTTCACAATTTGATGGCTTCTCAGTACACCGTCTAGCTTTGCACCTAAGCGTACAATCGCGGCTTGACTTTGAACATTTAAAGAAGATGTGCGTAACTCAACCGCAATACAGTTTAAAGTCTCAAATGCATGAGCTAACAGTAGTTTTTTACATTCAGTATTGACAGGTGTACGCTGTGCAGATTTGCGGTACCACGTCGAACCAATTTCGACACGGCGATGCGCTTCTTCAATATGCATTAAAGTTGTCATGCCCAGCGCTCGTCCCGTTTTTCGGTCTTCAATATAAAAAGGCAACATAGAACCAGATTTTTGTAAACCAAGACGTCTTTCAATTTCAGCAGTCATCTGTTCAGGTCTTGGCACACGGGTATACCAAAGATTATAGAGTTCCCCATCGCAAACGGCCTCTTTGAGCGCTTCAGCTTGAGTGACATCTAGCGGCTTTAAAATAACGTGTTCGCCTACCAACTCAACAGGTGTAATCCAAGCCATCTTTATCTCCTCCATTAATATTAAGCTTTTATATTTCCAAAGTTATTTATTTAAATCAGCCACACTATACATAGCGTCTGCTATGGTTTGATGACCAGATTTTGATAGGCCATCTGCCGCACCTAAAATGTCTCGACGTTCTTTGTTTTGCCCCAATTTTAATTGGCCTTGCAGCTTAGTAATTTCAATTTCTATTCCCACAATCGCCTTTAACATCGGTTCAAGATAGTCCTTTGGTGCATCTGACATTTTCCAAGGTTCAGGTTGAGAAGCTTCATGGCTACGGGTTAAACGAGCCACCACACCGCGAACATAACGTTCATCATCGTGAACTGTTACTTTGCCATGAGCATGCACAACCCTATAATTCCACGTCGGCACTTGTCTGTGCTGTTCATGTTTGGATGGGTACCAGTTTGGTGAAATATAAGCATCACCGGCTTGGAACACGACCAACACCTCATCGCCATTTTTAATGTTATGCCAGACAGGATTCACTCGAGACACATGCGCATGTAGAGCGCCAAACTTCCCTTCATTTTTCTGAAGTTCAAAAGGAAGATGATTTGCATCTAATCGATTGCTTCCATGAGTAAAAAGCACACCAAACGGATATTCTGTAATAAGAGAATGCAATACATCCAAACGGTTTTCTGCATAATCATCGGGGATATACATGGCTCAAAACCTCACTGTAAATCTCAGGGTTATTTATATTTTGTGTTGTAAATTTTCTGGTTTATGTGGTTTATTAAAAAGAACCACTTTGTATTTTTTTAAGTAGACCAGAATTATGGCAAGAATGGCAAAAGTTGTTGAACTTCCGTCGATTGCAAAGATTGATAAAAGCAAAGGGAAGATAAGTGCTCAATTAACTCAAGCTTTGCGTGAAGCTGTACAAAGTGGTGATTTACAACCCGGCGACCCTTTACCATCTTCGCGTGAACTGGCTCAAACACTTGGGGTCGCTCGTGGAACAATTATCGAAGCTTACGATCAGCTTTTAGCTGAAGGTGTTTTTTCTTCACAAGCCCGAATTGGCACTTATGTATCTCATGCCTTAACTAAAAAAACTGTATTGGAATCTTCCCAGAAAGAAACAATTTCTAGCTCCATCCCTTTAACCAAATCAGCTCTTTGTTATGCCGAGGTACTCAAAGAGTTTAAACCCCTTCCTCATGCCCCTTTTGCAGTGTCTGTTCCGATTGCTCGTACTCAACCGAGTGATATTTGGCGTAAGTTTGGTAATAAATTTAGATCTCGAGGGGCTGGTGCTCCGTCAGGTTATGGTGAGCCTCAAGGGGTATTAGCATTAAGAATCGCTATAGCAGACTATGTACGTCGATCCCGCTCTGTACACTGTGAACCTGAACAAATCGTGATTACACCTGGTATTCAACAGGCACTTTATATTTGCAGCCAGATTTTATTTGAAGCGAAAGATGAAGTCTGGATAGAAGATCCGGCTTATCGTGGTACTACAGCCATTTTTGAACATGCAGTAAAAAATATCCGTACGGTGCGTATTCCTGTCGATGAAGAAGGTATTCAAGTTGAAACTGGGATTAAACTTTCAAAACATGCGCGTGCTGCTTTTGTGACACCATCTCACCAATATCCACTTGGCATGCCAATGAGTCTAGCAAGACGCACGGCTTTATTGGCTTGGGCAAAACAGCAAAATGCATGGATCATTGAAGATGACTATGACAGTGAACTTCGTTATAACGGTCAGCCCTTTCCATCTTTACAAGGTATGGCACCCCACCAAGTCATTTATCTTGGCACTTTCAGCAAAGTTCTATTTCCATCGCTTAGGCTTGGCTATGCCGTATTACCTAAAGAACTGGTGGCATCTTTTTGTGGACTAAGAGTATTAATTGATAGACATCCACCTGCTGCTGACCAACACGTTTTAGCTGCTTTTATTCAAGAAGGTTATTTAGAACGACATATTCGACGTACTCGACATGTTTATGCGGAAGTTCGGCAATACATTATTGGCTTGATTGAAAAACATATACCTCAAGAACTGGCTTGGTTACAGCCGGGTGATCAAGGCATGCATATGGTGTTATGGCTTGCTCATCATATTAATGATATTGACGTTGCAAGCTCGGCAGTCGATGCAGGTATTGCCGTTAAAGCAATTTCACCAACATATTCAAAAGAGCAACAACGTCCGGGTTTAATTGTTGGCTTAGGTGATTTTGAACCCGAACAGATGCAACAAGCCATTAAAAAACTATCAATAATTATTCAAGAACATGACAAACCGTCTTAATCCAAGCTTACAACATTAACCATAGATGAATCGCAAATGGCCCAATCAGCACCATTAAAATACCGGCGATGACCATAGTTAAACTGGCAATTACACCTTCTTCGCTATTACGCTGCTGAGCTCTAACTGTACCAAAACCATGCGCTGCATTACCAAAGGCAGCTCCATTTGCTACATTAGAACGGATTTTAGTAATCGCTAAAATCGCATCACCACAAATCATACCAACCAAACCGGTAATAACGGTAAATAGAGAAACCAATGCTGCCGAACCATGAATATCTTCCGCTAGAATCATGGCAAATGGTGTTGAAATAGAACGTGCCATCAAACTGTTGGTTACTTCAGGGCTAAAGTGGAACCACTTTGCCATTTCATAGGCAGACATCACACCTACACTCATGCCCACAATAATCGCAATCGAAAGGACCCCAAGGTTTTTACGAATTGTTTCCCGATAGCGATAAATCGGTACAGCAAAAGCAACCGTTGCTGGTCCTAACAAATTAACAATCCACTGCGTATCTTCTGCATAAGTTTGATATGAAATTCCAAAAATCGTCATCAAAATAATGGTGAGTACAGGCACACTAATTGCGGGTGATAACCAAAGTTTTGGATTTTTCTGATAGATTCGCTTTGCCACCACATAGGCAACCAAAGTCCAGATCAGACAAAGAATTGACCAAATATTCATGTCGTTTTGCTCTTTAGATATGCTTATGTTGAAGATGTTTTCGAGCTTGTAAATAAGCCTTCAAACGATTGTAATAGTGAATAGTCAGCGAAGTACTTAGCATGACTAAAATAGTACCAATGGCAATACTCAAGACAATTTGCCATCCTTCGGTCATAAACAGCGTTTTATACTGGACAACGGCGACTACCACAGGAACAAAGAACAGTAATAGCTCACCTAAAACAACGGTTGCTCCCATTGCCACCTGATCCATTTTGATAATTTTAAAGAACAGGCATAAAAGCAATAAAAACATACCTAAAATACCTGCAGAGACAGGGACGCCGAGTTTTTGATGTAAGAGATATCCGATCCACCAAAATCCAGCCAAAATGAGAATTTGTTTAACTAATACGAACAGTGATGGTTGTAAGGGTGTTCCAGAAGCAGATTCAGTACTCATTTTTCGAAATTAAATGGTTAACTACATCATTATGCTATCTTGGTTAAAGCTGCTAAATATGAATTATTCATGTTAATATTATTCCAAAATGGAATAACCTATTCTTTACTATGCTTTCTCTAAAATCATTACAGTGCTTCGTTACACTGGTAAAAACTAAAAGTTTTACTCGCACTGCTGAAGAGTTGTATCTGACTCAGCCCACCATTAGTAAAATATTACAACAACTCGAAGAACAGCTTCAGGTACAACTTTTGGTCAAACCCGATCATGGACGAAAAAGACAAATTGAATTAACCGAAATTGGAGAGCGTATTTATCAACATGCGGTCGAACTTCTTCAGGCAGAGCAAAACATCTTTCTTGAAATAGAAAACTATCAACAATTAAAAACAGGTACTTTAAAACTTGGCGTTCCGCCTTTAGGTTCGCAGCTCCTAACGACTGCTCTGTTTGACTTTCATCGCCAATGGCCAGATATTGAATTAGCTTTTATGGAAGTGGGTTCACGCGGTATTGAGCAAGCTTTACTCAATAACGAGCTAGACGTGGGCGTTTTATTACAGCCTTTTGATGAGCAAATTTTCAATAGCATTGAGCTATGTAACTACCCTTTAATGGTACTTTTACGTCGTGATGCAACTTGGGCAACCCGCAAAAAAATAAATTTAGAAGAGCTACAACACCAATCATTTTTAATGTTTCCTGAAAATTTCTCTTTGAACAGTATTATTCTCGATGCTTGTAAGCAGCATGGTTTTTATCCAACTATTGCTTGCCGTACCAGCCAATGGCATCTCTTGGCAGACATGGTGTTACAACGTATGGGGATTGCGCTTCTCCCTCAATATTATACCGACATGCTTGACCCTACTTTATTTGCAGCAGTACCACTTGAAAAACCAAATATTCAGTGGCACTTAGTCATGGCTTGGAAAAAAAATCTTCCTGTCTCACCAGCGGTACAAGCGTGGCTGAACATTGTTCGTGAGCATTTCCAGCACGTTAAGCCTTAACGTTGAATATTAAAATGGCTTAATTCAAAAACCAATAAAGCTTTTCCACAAAAAAGCTACCCAATCTTGGCTTAGCTCACTTAGACTAGATCCGATTGTTTTATGACATGGACAATAACAATGAATAACGAGCATTTTAAGCTATATACAGATTCACAATTTCTAAGCCCCTATGCATTTACTGTTTTTGTAGGGCTACATGAAAAACAAATTCCATTTGAAATAGCGACCATCAACTTAGGCCAGCAAGGACAGTTTGAAAAATCTTATGTAGAAAAGTCATTAACTGCCAAAGTGCCTGTACTTGAGCATAACGATTTTGCCTTATCAGAATCTTCTGCCATTTTGGAATATCTCGAAGAGCTCTATCCAGACACAGCTATTTATCCAAAAGATATTCAAGCACGTGCAAGAGCACGTCAAATTCAAGCATGGCTTCGATCAGACTTAGTGGCACTAAGAACAGAACGTCCAACCGATGTTATTTTTATTCAGCCCAAGTCCACTCCACTTTCAGAAGAAGGCAAAAAAGCAGCCGAGAAACTTTTCTTTGTTGCAGAAAAACTTCTTGCGTCTGATGCCGAATTTCTTTTTGGTTCATGGAGCATTGTAGATGCTGAACTTGCCCTGATGTTGCAACGCCTTATTCAAAATGGTGATGCTGTACCAGAGCACCTAAAAACCTATGCATTACAGCAATGGCAACGTCCGAGCGTACAAAAATGGCTTGCCTTGCGACATAACTAAACCCTTATATTTACACCAAACATGAGATAAAAAATGAGTGATTCAAACTATATTCCTCCACAAGTTTGGCAATGGACTGGAGAAAAAACCGATTTAAACCAACCTACCTCAGGTGCTCGTTACGAACATATACTTCCAGTAGGAAAACATCCGCTCCAGCTCTACTCTTTAGCAACGCCTAATGGTCAAAAAGTCACTATTTTGCTTGAAGAGCTTTTAGCGTTAGGACATAAAGATGCTGAATATGATGCTTGGCTGATTAAAATCGGAGAAGGACAGCAATTTGGCAGTGGCTTTGTAGACATTAATCCAAACTCTAAAATTCCGGCATTGGTTGACCATAGCCAAACCCCGCCATTAAGAGTGTTTGAGTCTGGCTCAATTTTGCTTTACTTGGCTGAAAAGTTTAAAGCGTTTATTCCGACTGATATTGCTGCACGTACTGAATGCCTCAATTGGTTATTCTGGCAAATGGGCAGTGCACCTTACTTAGGTGGCGGTTTTGGGCATTTTTATGCTTATGCCCCTGTTAAAATTGAATATGCGATTAACCGCTTTGCCATGGAAACAAAACGCTTACTTGATGTTTTAGATCAGCATCTGGCAAAAAACGAATATTTGGCTGGTTCTGAATATTCGATTGCTGATATTGCGGCATTCCCTTGGTATGGTGGTCTTGTTAAAAACTGGGTGTATAACGGCGCGGAGTTTTTAGGTGTCGATCAATATAAAAACGTTCAACGTTGGGCAGATGCGATTTTAGCGCGCCCTGCGGTTCAACGCGGGCGTATGGTCAATCGTACTTTTGGTGATTTAGCTACTCAATTGCATGAACGCCATGATGCGAGTGATTTTGAGACCAAGACTCAAGATAAATTGCAGAACCAGTCTTAAAAATATCATTCAGTTTTTGACTTACCCGCAAGATATTTCATTTTTGCGGGTATTCAAAGTTGGCAAAATAGCCCGTATATAACTCACTCAGCCAAGCGACAAAAACTCGTACGCGTGGCGAGAGCTGTCTGTGCTGCGGATATAAAGCAGAAACTGACATCTTCGGGATTTGCCATTCAGATAAAACCTCAACCAGTTGCCCATTTTTTAATTCATTTGCCACATGGTAGCGCGGTACTTGAATTAAACCACCTCCTTGTAAAGCAGCTAGTACATAGTTTTCAGCATCATTTACCGCAATCCAGCTTTTCAAAAAATAATCTTGTTTTTTGCTATTCACCATCAATTCAAATGGATAATTCCGCCCCCCTGAGGTCGAAAAGAAATTGACACAATAATGTGATAACAACTCTTCTGGTTGCTCTGGCATTCCATATTTATTTAAATAATCAGGACTTGCACAAATGACTTGTGGCATATCCACCAAATGTCTAGCAATTAAAGTGGAATCATCCAAACGCCCCGCTCTCACCACACAGTCTATCCCTTCCCTAATCAAATCAACCAAGCGATCACCCGTACTAATTACCAGTTCAATGTCGGGGTACAACTCGTGAAATTGGTCGATATTGGGTAAAACAATTTTAGTTGCATGTGCGCCTGATAAATCGACACGTAATAAACCACGGGGCTGAGCAATTACATTGCGTAAAGATGATTCGGCATCATCGAGTTCCGATAATATTTGTGTACAGCGTTCATAAAATGCTTGTCCATCAAGTGATGGTCTTACATGCCGAGTCGTCCGCTCTAGCAAACGACACTGTAAGTTATTCTCTAACTCTTTAATGGCATTACTTGCTGTAGCACGTGGGATATTCAGTTGATCGGCTGCCTGACTAAAGCTCCCCAGCTCTACGATGCGGGTAAAAAGTTGTAAGGTATCAAATTTATCCATGGAGCTCGCTTTTAATCCTATCCATTATTAACGCATATGGAATTATCTTATCCAATTCCAACGATTTATCCCATATTTCTATATTATTAAAATAAGCCATACTTACTCAAACAGGCAATCTAAAAATGAATATTTCAAAAAAGACAGCTCTGATTACTGGCGCATCACGTGGTATTGGCCGTGCTATTGCAGAACGTTTAGCTCAAGATGGCTTTTATGTGATTGTTAACTATGCAGGCAATAAGGTGCATGCCCAAGCCACTGTAGATCATATTATTGAGCAAGGTGGTCAAGCTTCTGCTATTCAAGCAGACGTTGCAAATGAACATGAAGTGAGTCGTTTATTTCAAGAAGCTAAAGCGATTAACGGTCAATTAGATGTTGTGGTTCATAGCGCAGGCATTATGCATATGGCAAAAATTACACCTGAAAGCCTGCCAGATTTCGATACAATGATTCATACCAATTTACGTGGCGCATTTTTAATATTGGCGCATGCGGCCGAAACGGTGCCAGATGGTGGTCGGATTATTGCGCTTTCAACCAGTGTAATTGCCAAATCTTTTCCTTTATATGGCCCCTATATTGCTTCAAAAGCAGGTGTTGAAGGTTTAGTACATGTGTTAGCAAATGAGTTACATGGGCGCAATATCACTGTAAATGCAGTTGCGCCCGGCCCGACAGGTACTGACCTTTTTTATAATGGAAAAACTGAAGAGCAAGTGGCGGCTATTGCAAAACTTGCTCCATTGGAACGAATCGGAACACCTGACGAAATTGCTAGCGTAGTTGCCATGCTGGCTGGTCCAGATGGGCGCTGGGTAAATTCGCAAGTGGTGCGAGTAAATGGTGGATTTGCTTAATATTTAAAACCGTGTGGATTATTTTAATCTGCACGGTTTTTACTAACTATTAAAATTTCTTAAACCTATTTTACTTTAATAACTTTATAAGATTAACTAATACTGTTTTATATAAAATATTCACCGCTCTTATTTATCAAAATAATATATATAAATAGATATTCCTTATTTTTTCTTATATTTAAAAACGCGTAAATTGAACCTTAACAATCTGAATCAAAGATAAGGATATATTCAATGAACGCTAAATTAAATACTGAAACTCCACAAAGTTTTATCTCAAATGGTTCAAATACATCCTTTTCGGCCGAAGATATTCTTGCTAAAGCACAGCAATATGCACAAGAACACGAACTAAATTTTAGTGGCAGTTTATCACCTGTTGACGCATGGCAACTCATACAACAAGGAGAAGCGGTTTTAGTTGATGTGCGTACCAATGAAGAACGCAAATTTGTGGGTTATGTCCCTGAAAGTATCCATGTTGCATGGGCAACAGGCACGTCATTTAACCGTAATCCACGCTTTTTAAAAGAACTTGAATCAAAAGTTGGCAAAGACAAAACCATTCTTTTGTTATGTCGTAGTGGCAACCGTTCAGCACAAGCTGCCGAAGCCGCATTTAATGCAGGTTTTGAGCACATTTATAACGTTCTTGAAGGCTTCGAAGGTGATCTAAATGATCAGCAACAGCGTAACCAGAAAAATGGCTGGCGCATCCACCAACTTCCTTGGCAACAAGACTAATACTTCAATCAATTTTCAGTAAATCAAGGAAAGCTTGTGACTCAATGGAACATTAATGCGGTTGTACAAGGTTTACAACAAGCAAGGCATGACTGGCGTCAGCAACAGCACAGAACAAAAGAATTTGGGGGCCGCGAACTTCCATCTAAAGAAGCTTTAAAGGCCATTTTAGATGACCTGTGCGGCATTTTATTTCCAATGCGTTTAGGCCCTGCTGACTTACGCCAAGAAACTGAAGATTCTTATATTGCCTATACTTTAAATCGGGTACTCACAGCCTTACATGCGCAAGTACAACTGGCTTTGAATTATGAGGCAAAACGTCATTTGGGCCATTCAAGCACAGACCAGCAACCACAAGAACTTGCCCAAACTATTGTTCAGGATTTTGCCAACACTTTGCCCTCTATACGGCGCCTTTTAGATGGTGATGTACGGGCGGCTTATGAAGGTGATCCAGCAGCACATAGTGTAGATGAGGTACTACTCTGCTATCCGGGCATATTTGCGATTATTTATCACCGAATTGCGCATCAACTTTATGCTCAAGTGCCTTTATTGTCACGCATTATTTCGGAGTTGGCCCACTCTGCAACAGGTATTGATATTCATCCGGGTGCACAAATCGGTAAAGGATTTTTCATTGATCATGGTACAGGTGTGGTGATTGGCGAGACTTGTGTGATTGGGGAACGCGTTCGTATTTATCAAGCCGTGACCCTTGGAGCAAAACGCTTTGAAACCAATGATGATGGTGGTTTGAAAAAAGATTATATACGCCATCCAATTGTTGAAGATGATGTCGTGATTTATGCAGGCGCGACTATTTTAGGCCGTATTACGATTGGTCGAGGGTCCATTATTGGGGGAAATGTCTGGCTTACGCATAGTGTTGCAGCAGGTAGCCAGATTTTACAGTCACCAAATGAGTCTTATCAAAAAAATCATATTGCCGGTTAAAAACTATAGATGTGAAATAAATAGATAAGGAGACAAATAAAAAAGAAAACGTGCAGATTAATAAAATGCTTATTTCTAGTTTAAATATATTTTTATTTAGAAAATAGATAACTCATTAATAAGCTCAGTATTTAAAAAATTTATAACGCGATTTTAATTTTAAAACCAGAACTAATTCTAGTTTATATGCATCCTAGAATTTTTATTTTCAAAAAGCCAATGTAATAAGGAAAAATGATTCATGGCGAAAAATACAGACAAAGCCCAACTTGCACTTGGGGACCATGCGGCCCGTCAACTGGCCAATGCAACTAAAACAGCTCCCCAGCTTTCTACAATTACTCCCCGCTGGCTGACTCACTTACTTCAATGGATTCCTGTTGAAGCAGGTATTTATCGCCTAAACCGTGTCAATAATACCGATGATATTCAAGTAGCTTGCACCCAGCGTGATGAAGCAACTTTACCTCAAACTTTTGTTGATTATGACCCAGAGCCACGCGAATACTTTCTAAATGGTGTATCTACTGTTTTAGATGTGCATACACGTGTTGCCGACCTTTACAGCAGCCCACATGACCAAATTAAAGAACAACTTCGCTTAACCATTGAAACCATTAAAGAACGTCAAGAAAGCGAGCTTATCAATAACCCTGAATACGGTTTATTGGCTAGTGTGACAGATGACCAACGTATCTCGACTTTAAACGGCCCACCTACTCCAGATGATCTTGATGATTTGCTACGTAAAGTCTGGAAAGAACCGGGATTTTTCCTAGCACACCCTGATGCGATTGCAGCATTTGGACGTGAATGTACACGCCGTGGTGTACCGCCTCCAACGGTTAGTCTGTTCGGTTCGCAATTCATTACATGGCGCGGAATTCCACTTATTCCATCAAATAAAATTCCTGTAGAAGATGGTAAAACTAAAATCTTGCTGCTTCGTGTTGGTGAAAAGCGTCAAGGGATTGTTGGTTTGTTCCAACCGGGTCTTGCGGGTGAACAGTCACCGGGGCTTTCAGTACGCTTTATGGGAATTAACCGTAATGCGATTGCGTCGTATCTAATCTCGTTATATTGCTCACTTGCAGTATTAACAGACGATGCGTTAGCAGTGTTAGATGATGTGGAGGTGGACAAATATCATGACTACCCAGTTAACTACAAGTAACCTGCAAGGTAGTCCAACAGGGCCTGAAGTGGCTGGGGTTAACCCACCAGCCGACTTCCCTGATGAGTCCACCATTGCTCGACTTGCTAATGAGTTTTTTTCAGCAGTGCCAAGTTCAAGCAGTTCAACTTCTCCATCGGGCCTTAACTTGGACTTACCTGTCGGAGCGCCACCGCACCCACCACAACCGGGTGAACCATTTTCTGCACTCAGTGGTCGTGCGCCCAATATCGCCTTTCAGAAAAGTCTCAATCCGGAATATCCTGAGCATATTCCAAATTTGCCCGACTACCCTGAACGCCGAATTGTAGCGTCTGCGCCTGTGGTTGGTGGAGCTAATTTGCCACGCCCACCATTTGAACCACATTTACCACAAGCTGCTCATAGTGAACCCAACGTGCCACGCATTGAACCCAGCTTACCCACTGGTGCAGGTGAATCACCTTATTATTTTTTAAATGATTTTTCTGCCCCCAATGCAGCAGAACCATCTGTTAAAGGTGTTGAAGATAATTATTCGGTTGCACAGTCATTTCAATTACCACATGGTGATCAGCTCAAATCTTTATTGATTGAAGACCGATTTGCAGCTGATGCACCTACACAAACATCTGCAAGTTCTTCTTCATTTTACTTTTTAGACTTGCCTCAAAGTGGACAAAGTTATAGTCACTATCAACCGTCGCAACCTACTTTTGTAGCAAGTAGTGCTCAACCACTCGATGTGCATGCTATACGTCGTGATTTCCCAATTTTACAGGAACGCGTCAACGGTCGACCTTTGGTCTGGTTTGATAATGCAGCTACTACACAAAAACCGCAGCGCGTAATTGATCGGATTGCTTATTTTTATCAGCATGAAAACTCAAATATTCACCGCGCTGCACATGAGCTTGCGGCTCGTGCAACCGATGCCTATGAGCATGCAAGAAATGTAGTTGCCCGATTTATTGGTGCACCCTCTTCTAAAGAAATTATCTTTGTTCGAGGAACAACCGAAGGCATTAACCTGATTGCAAAAACATGGGGTGAGCAAAATATTGGTGAAGGTGATGAAATTATCGTTTCTCACTTAGAACACCATGCCAATATTGTGCCTTGGTATCAACTCACTAAAAAAACTGGAGCTAAATTACGAGTCATTCCTGTGGATGACACGGGCCAGATTATTTTAGAAGAGTTGCCAAAACTGATTAATGAACGCACTAAGCTGCTGTCAATTACTCAAGTTTCGAATGCTTTGGGTACCGTCATACCTGTTGCTGAAGTCATTAAAATTGCGCATGCCAAAGGTGTACGCGTTTTAGTTGATGGTGCTCAATCTGTTTCGCACATTCCTACCGATGTACAAGCCCTTGATGCTGACTTTTTTGTGTTTTCTGGACATAAAGTGTTTGGGCCGACGGGGATTGGCGCAGTATATGCAAAACCAGAGTTGCTAGAATGCATGCCTGTTTGGGAAGGCGGCGGTAACATGATTCAGGATGTGACCTTCGAACAAGTAGTTTACCAACCTGCACCGAATAAGTTTGAAGCTGGAACTGGAAATATTGCCGATGCTGTTGGTTTAGGTGCTGCACTTGAATATGTCGAAAGTCTAGGCATTCATAACATTGCTCGCTATGAACATGATCTACTCGAATATGGTCAAAATGCACTGAGCAGTGTGTCAGGTTTACGTTTGATCGGAACCGCACAGCACAAAGCCAGTGTTATGTCCTTTACCTTACAAGGCTATTCAACTGAACAAGTCGGTAAAGCGTTAAATCAACATGGTATTGCTGTACGTTCTGGCCATCACTGTGCACAGCCAATTTTACGTCGTTTTGGTGTAGAACAGACCGTGCGTCCGTCTTTGGCTTTTTATAATACAACTGAAGAAATTGATTTATTGGTGTCGGTGTTACATCAACTGACACGTAATAGGCGTAGCAATTAAATCTATTTTTAGACTAGAAAAGACTGCTTTTAAGCGGTCTTTTTTATGGATTATTTATTAAAACTACTTGAACTCAACTTCATATATAGGAATAAGACAAAATAGCTATCACAGCTGAGTCTTATTATTTTAAATTCGATTTCTAAGTTAGCCTTCGGCTCGAGCTAAAAGTCATTAATAATCTAAAAAATTTAAAGTGCTTATCACGGCGGAGTCTTACCGTTTTCAAATCCAAAGAAAGTAGCTAATTCCATTACTTTTTTAAAAAAGTAACCAAAAACTTTCTCATCCACAGAACCTGTTCTCTGTTTTCATTTTTCAAAAAATATTGCAAATACATTATCTTTATAAATTATGGGCAGGCTGTGGATGAAATTTAGCACTAGCAAATGCAAGTATGAACTCCATTGTGCTAGTCTAAAAACTTGCAGATGACTTTAACCAAAGGAAATATTAATAGATATTCAACTTAAACAAACAATCCCCAAATCAATCTCAACGCAATCCCAATCAACAACAATCCCATCACCCGCTCAAAATAAACTCCAAATTCTAAAAAACGTTTACGTACAATAGGCTGTGCAAACAGTACACTCACCACCATAAACCAAATGGCATTGACCATACACATCCATATTCCATAAAAAACCTGAACTTTCATTGGTGTGGTGGTACTTACAATCGTCGTAAAAATTGCCAGAAAAAAGATAGTGGCTTTCGGGTTTAACGCATTGGTAAGAAAACCCATTGTAAAAGCTTTAAATAAGCTCGGCGTGTCACTATCTGCTTGGCCATTAATCTCAATATTGGTATTCGGCTGGCTACGTAAACACTGCCATCCTAAATACACTAAGTAAGCCGCCCCCGCTGTTCTGATCAGAGACATGAGCCATTCACTTTGCTGAATCAAGAAGCCAATACCAACAAGTGTATAAAACACATGTACTGAAATCCCGACACCAATACCAATTGCAGTTAGACATCCAATTAAATAGCCATAACGTACACTTTGCCTTACCGTAATCACAAAATCTGGTCCCGGTAAAATCACCGCCATGAAGTGAATAAGAGCTAGCGTAAAAAACTCATGTCCATACAACTGCCACATAACAATTTAGTTTCCTGAAAATCACTTAAACGATTGTATTGATATTTTTTAGACACGATAATCTAATAAAAATCCAAATAACTTTTGCCTCATGAGCACAAATCAAAGTCTGGTTCTGTTAAATGAAATGGCAACTTTCGTGAAGGTTGTCGAGTCGGAAAGCTTTTCTGAAACTGCACGCCAGCTTGGTACAACACCTTCTGCTGTGAGCCGCGCGATTGCCCGTTTAGAACGTGCTTTAGGCACTCGTTTACTCTATCGAACTACACGGAAACTTCGTTTAAGTGAAAGTGGACAACAGGTCTATCAACGCTGTCTAGACATGGTGAATGCGGCACAAGCAGTCATGGAAAGTTCTGGGCAATTTCATGTCGAGCCAGAAGGTGTTATTCGTATGAGTGTTCCGAAAGCTGTGGGACATTTTATGATTCACCCACATTTACCCGAATTTTTAGAACGCTACCCTAAAATTGATATACAAATGCTTTTAGAAGATCGTTATGTAGATCTCATTGATGATGGCGTTGATCTAGCGCTTCGAATTACAGAGCAGCCACCGGGTGGACTAATGGGCCGAAAACTCATTGATATTGATCATTTAGTTTGTGCTACGCCTGAATATTTGGCCAAGCATGGTACACCGAAGCATCCTCATGATTTAAAGCAGCATGAATGTATTTACTTGGGTGAGCAAGCCAGTGACTCAAAATGGAAATTTCAACAGGGAAATAAATCGATAAGTGTGGCTGTGCGTGGTCGTTATGCAGCAAACCATACCGGTGTGCGTTTGAGTGCTGCATTACAGCATTTAGGTATTGCGAGCTTGCCATACTTCGTTGCACGCCATGCACTACAACAAGGTAGCTTAGTTCAGGTTTTGCCCGACTGGGATTTTAAAACCTATTATAGCGGTGGGCTGTGGTTACTGTACCCACCGACACGGCATGTCCCGCCTAAATTGAGTGTGTTGATTCAATATTTGGCAGATAAACTAGCAGCAGAGCCGACTTTATTTAAGTTAAAGTAATATAAAGTGAAGGAATTAGCACGATGGAATCTTAACTTTTAACTTCTAAAGCAATCAGCTAATTCTGTTACTTTTTTGAAAAAAGTAACCAAAAAACTTTCTCATCTACAGAACCTGACCACTGTTTCCATCTATAAAAAATATTGCCAAAACATTATCTTTATAAATTATGGGCAGGCTGTAGATGAATCCTAGCTCAAGCAAATACTATCTAAATCCTAGTCAATAGGGGCTATGAGTAAAACTACTCAACCAATAGATCTTTTGGATTAATCGTATCGCCATAAACTGGTTTTAACGTTTTTTCATAAGCCTGATGAATCACGCCTTCTTTCGCCAATTTCTCTAAATCTTGGTTTAACCAGTCCAATAACTCTTTGTCACCCTTTTTCACTGCTGGTGCAATTAAGTCCTGCTCACCTAAATTGGTAATGCCAACAGTGTAATTTGGATTTTCTTTAGCCCAAGCTAAAACCAGCAAGTTATCATGTGCAAGCGCAGCACCACGACCATCTTTTAAAGCATCGAAAGTTTCAGTGTTTTGCTCATACTTTTGTAGCTTAATTTCAGGGTGCGTCTTAGAGAAGAATGAATCAGCCGTTGTACCTTTGTTTACCAGTAAAGTTTTATCTTTAAGTTGAGCCACATCAGTAATCGGATGACTTTTAGGAGAAACCACACCTAGTGCCACTTTTAGGTAAGGCTTAGCAAAATCGACAACTTCTTTACGTTCTGGTGTAACAGTAAAGTTGGCAAAAATAATATCTACTTTATTGGCTTTTAAATATTCGACACGGTTAGCCGCTTCAGTTAAAACAAACTCAACTTTGTTTTCATTACCCAGTAGATCTTTCGCAACATGCTTGGCAATTTCTACATCAAAGCCCTGATTTTTACCTTGAGCATCTAAATATCCAAACGGCGGTTTATCACTAAATACGCCAATTCGTACCACGCCATTCTTTTTAATCTGTTCAATACTCGACACCTTTTGTGTGGCATCGGCCGCCTTTTCAGTAGACTGAGTTCCTTTGTCACATGCAACTAAACCTAAACTCAGTAAAGATGCAGCTAAAATATGCTTCACGTTTTGAAATGTTAATGTTGTCATTATTTCACCCTATCGTTCTTGTCAAAGTCTTATTTAAAACAACAGCGCCTATTGGTAGACACTGCTCTAGCGATATCGAAAATTATTGGCCTACATCTAAAAACACATTCGGATTAACCGAGTCACCGTAAATTGGTTTCAAGGTTTCATCATAAATTTTATTAATTTCACCACTTGTTCTGAGCTGCTTAATTTCAGTATTGAGCCAATTCAACAATTGGGTATTACCCTTTTTAACTGCTGGTGCAATAAATTCTTGATCACCAATAGACTGAATACCTGCCACATAACTTGGGTTCTTCGCGGCCCATGCCAAAGCATAGGTACTATCTTGTGAAATCGCGTCACCACGACCGTCGGTTAAAGCTTTGAAGGCATCCGAATTTCTTTCAAACTTGAGTAAATTTACTTTCGGATAATGCTTGGTAAAGTAGGTATCCGAACTTGTGCCTTTATTTACAATTAAGGTCTTACCTTCTAACTGGGTAATGTCGGTAATCGGCTTAGCTTTAGGTGAGACAATGCCAAAAGCACCTTTTAAATAAGGCTCGGCAAAATCGACAACTTGCTTACGTTCTGGCGTTACCGTAAATGTCGCAAATACCACATCGGCACGATTTGATTTTAAAAACTCCACCCGATTTGAAGCTTCAGTCACGATAAACTCAACTTTCTTTTCATCACCGAGCAAATCTTTAGTCACCCGTTTTGCTAAAGCCACATCAAAGCCCTGATTATTCCCCGCACTGTCTACATAACCAAACGGCGGATCATCGGCAAAAACGGCAACGCGTAGAACCCCATTTTTTTTGACTTGCTCTAAAGAATAGTCTTCTTGAGCATTACTTGCCTGTTCAGTGGATGGCGTTTTACTACATGCAGTTAACAACACCCCAGCAACGGCAAGACTGCTTAATATTTTTATTGAATTACGTTTAAACATTCACTTCCTCATGATTCAAATAATAAAAATTTAGTACGACAAAATATTTAAAAAGGCTTTCGCTCGTTCTGTCTTCGGCTGTTCAAAAAATTCTTCTGGTGAAGCCTGTTCAATAATCTTGCCCTTATCCATAAAAATAATGCGGTCAGCAACCTTACGTGCAAAGGACATCTCATGTGTCACAATCAGCATGGTCATTCCTTCATTCGCTAACTTGAGTACTACATCAAGCACTTCCCTCACCATTTCTGGGTCAAGCGCAGCGGTAATTTCATCAAGTAAAATCACTTGAGGTTGCATGACCAGTGAACGGACAATGGCTATACGCTGTTTTTGTCCACCAGAAAGTTGGCGTGGATAATCAAGTTTTCGCTCATATAGCCCGACTCGCTTTAGCAATTCATCTGCGACTTGTTCAGCTTCATCACGGTGGCGTTTTTGTACTTTGAGTGGTCCAAGCAAAATATTATCAATGACGTTCATATGCCCAAATAGCTCATAGTTTTGAAAAACCATGCCAATTTTTTGACGAGCATTAGTCCACTCCACATCTTTACCGAGCACGCCTGAACCAGTTAAACGGATCTCACCACCCTGAATCGGTTCTAAGCCATTAATACAGCGTAGTAAGGTACTTTTACCGCAGCCCGATGGACCTAAAATAACAACCACCTCTCCTTGTTCTACTTCCAGATCAATGCCTTGTAAAATATGACTTTGTGCAAATGATTTCTGTAATTGTTGTATCGATAACAAAGGCATAATTACTCCCAGACCTTTTCTAAATGTGCCGCCAAACGCGATAAGGGGTAGCAAATCAGAAAATACAAAATAAAAATAAAGCCATAAATCCAAAGAGAAGCGCTTGGCACGGTCAACAGCGAATTTT
This sequence comes from Acinetobacter sp. 766875, assembly GCF_000582055.1. Taxonomy (NCBI): domain Bacteria; kingdom Pseudomonadati; phylum Pseudomonadota; class Gammaproteobacteria; order Moraxellales; family Moraxellaceae; genus Acinetobacter; species Acinetobacter sp. 766875. The sequence continues at coordinate 57,283 of NZ_JEXX01000008.1, forward strand.
CAATAATTTGCTGGCCAACTTTAATCACCTCAACCACACCAATCAGGACCGCCAAAGAGCTGGTTTTCACCATTCGGGTAAATAAGTTAATCGCGCCTGGTGTTACTCGTTTTAGACTTTGCGGAAAAATGACATAGACCAAGGCTTGAACATGAGTTAGTCCGAGCGCATAGGCCGAATCGCGTTGATGCTGATCAATTGAAGTAATGGCTGCACGAACCAAATCGCCCATTTCTGCCGTACCCCATAAAACAAACACAACAACACACACCCACATTGCTGAAAACTGCCAGTTAAACCATGTCGCAAAGCCGAAATAAAACACGAACAGCAAAACTAAAATTGGAATGATTCGAATGGCTTCTAGATACAGGCGGCACAGCGATTTAACGACTATGTTTTTAAAAGTCATAATGACGCCGAAAACTGTGCCAAAAATTGCAGAAAAAAACACCGAAATAAAAGCAATTTTTGCCGTTGCCCAGAGTCCCCACATTAAGCGTTCGAGGTGACTCGCTTGAAATAGATAATCAAGTTCCATGGCTCACCTTCCGACTTCTGTGCTCCAGATAACTGGTTAAAATAGACACGGGCAATAAAATAATCAGATAAGCCATGATGAGTAAAAACAGAGCTTCGGTGGTTTTATAATCCATGCCAATTAAGTCTTTGGTGACAAAAAGCAGCTCAACCACAGCAATGGCACTGACCACAGAACTTTCTTTAATTAGAAATAGGCAATTTGCCCCTATTGCCGGAATTGAAATAGCCAGTGCTTGAGGAAAAATGACATATCTAAAAATCTGAATGGGTTGCAGACCAATACTTTTTGCTGAGTCAATTTGCCCTTTAGCAACAGACTGCAAACCTGCTCGGAAAGCTTCAGCCATATAGCTTCCGCCTAAAAAGGTCAGTCCGATTACACCACAAGTAAAACCATCGATTTTGATGTCCAGTTTTGGCAAACCGTAATACAAAAAGAACAGTTGAATTAATAAAGGGGTATTTCGAGATAACTCAATATAGAACTGGGCAATTCTATTTAGTACCCGCACGCGATATGTGATTAAAATGCTGCAAATCAGCCCTACAATAATCGCCAAAATAATGCTGATAATTGAAATTTTCAGCGTGGTCAAAGTTGCAGAGAAAAATTGCGGCAACACACTATGGATATACTGCCAGTTCAAGGAAAATTCCAACAAATAATATTAAAACGTTATAAATATTTAGCTTTCGTCAGCCATTAAATATTTGTGTAACGAGTTTATTTTTTTCCCAATTGGTCTAAAACTATTTTTATTAGATAAGCTTTTCTATAAGTTTGATAAATTCGATCTGGCAATCGAAAAGTGTTAAATCAGTTGAAGACAACCGCTTAAAACATATTCACTAAAACAAAGATGAATAAAAAATCGGACACCAACGCCCGATTTTTATTAAATAATTTTTAATCTATTGCTTACTTTCTAAGTACATCACCAATACTTGGGTCTTTATCAAAAACTGATTTTGCATATGGGCAAAGCGGAATTACTTTTACGTCTTTTTCACGAACAAAAGCTACCAAAGCATCCAGTAATCGTCGACCTACCCCTTGTCCGCGATAATTTTCATTCACATCTGTAGAATCAATAATCAGCATGCTTTCGCCTGCCCATGTATAAGTCATTTCACCTGCAACGGTTTCACCATCAAGTAAGCTAAAGCTGCCGTGTTTTGTATCATCTTTTTGTTGAATATTCACAATGAATTCCTCGTATTATTACTCATATTTATTTAGAAATGACTTTGTATAATCTTTATCTATAAGAACAAATTTAACTGTAAAAAAATAGCCTATTTTTAGCAGTGAGTCTGTATGCTTTTTAAATACAATTCATGCATAAAATTCATAATTCTATTCGTAATTCAGCATCTAATCCTCTCAAATCATTGTTGTTAAGCTCTGCGACCAGATTTTATTCATTTCATTTATGAAAATTCAATGGTTTTGAGATTGGAACTTTTATGTCTTCTTTTCATCAAATTGAGCAAAGCACATATGAACAATCAACACCTGCCTGGGGTGCTGTCTTTGTAATGTCGCTCTGCTGCGCAGTATTAATTGCATCTGAGTTCATGCCCGTAAGTTTACTCACCCCCATCTCTTTAGATTTAAATATGAGTGAAGGCCAAGTGGGCCAAGCAATCTCAATTTCTGGTATTTTTGCTGTTATTACTAGCCTGTCTATTAGTCGTGTATTTAAGGCATGGGACCGACGTCATATCATTTTATTACTCACCCTACTGATGATTGTCTCTGGCATAGTCATTACATTTGCCCATTCTGCGGCTTTGTTTATGTTGGGTCGTGCAATCTTAGGTGTAGTTATTGGTGGTTTTTGGGCAATCTCGACATCAATTGTCATGCGACTCGTTCCTCCGCTTTCAGTACCTAAAGCACTCGGTTTATTAAATGGCGGAAATGCGCTAGCTACCACAATTGCAGCACCATTAGGAAGTTTTTTGGGTTCAATTATTGGCTGGCGTGGTGCTTTTTTCTGTATTGTCCCCATCGCGATTGTTGCACTTATTTGGCAATTTAAAAGTATGCCTTCTCTTCCTGCAATATTGTCAGTTGAGAAATCTAAAAATCCATTTGGTTTACTAAAACGCCCAATTGTACTTTATGGGCCAATTTGCGCTATTTACCTATCTACGCCCATTTCTAGAAACCGTTACTCATGTCGATGCGACAATGCTATCCATTTTATTATTAATATTAGGTTTAGCAGGTTTAATCGGTACATTTGTAATTAGTTTAATCCTCCACCAACATGTTTATCGTTATCTGATTCTTATTCCATTCATCATGGCAGTGCTTGCTGGAGCTTTTGTGCTAGGTGGTGGGCATTTATGGTTTGTTGCCATATTGATGGGTTTATGGGGCTTTATTGGAACGTCGGCACCTGTTGCATGGAATACCTGGCTTGCCCAAACACTACATCAAGATGCCGAAATTGGTGGTGGTTTGATGGTTGCGATTATTCAATTTGCAATTACTCTAGGTGCAACTATAGGTGGATTATTATATGACTCATATGGCTATAGTGCCACGTTCTATATGAGCGCAACTATTTTGCTATTAGGCGCAATTACTGCTTTTCTCACATGGCGAAATGCTACTCACGTAGTACATCGATAACCAATCGTAATGCAGGTGAAAGTTGTCTTCGATGTGGATAGTACAAATGGTATCCGGGAAACTGGATACTGTACTCTGCTAAAACTTGAATCAGCGTCCCTTCTTTTAGATCCTCTCGAATCAAATCTTCGGGAATATAAGCAAGTCCAAATCCAGCTCTAACCGCCTCGACGATATCGTAGCTTTCATTAAATATCCATTGCCCCTGAATTTTGATTTTTGTTTCTTGACCATCTTTCACAAATTCCCACGCATACACGCTGCCTTGGGTGGTTAAACGATAGCCAATACATTGATGATTGATTAAATCTTTAGGAGTATTAGGAATTCCATATTGTTCAAAATATGCTGGTGTTGCTATTACCGCCATTTTGACATCTGGACTAATACGTACCGCAATCATGCCATCAGCTACGCGGCTTCCGAAACGAACGCCTGCATCAAAGCGCTCTGCCACAATATCGACCATCCCACTATTGGCAGTTAGTTCAACTTGCACATCTGGGTAATCACCCGCAATCTTTTTAAGTTTTGGAATCAGCACTTCCCGTATCGCATGGCTACTAGCATTAATCCGAACCGTACCAGCGGGTTGGTCTCGAAATGAAGTCAAAAGGGATAATTCATTATCGATTTGGTCAAAACTAGCACTAATCGTTTGTTTCAACCTTTCGCCTGCTGCTGTAGGTGAAACACTACGTGTAGTTCTGGTCAGGAGTAACATTCCCAAACGTTCTTCTAAACCCCGAATGGTATGGCTTAGCGCAGATTGTGAAATTCCCATTTTCCCTGCGGCTTTAGTAAAACTACCCTCTCTTGCCACCATTAAAAAAGCATAAAGATCATTATAGTTTTCTTTATTTATCATCTGCTTTATCTCTTATTGGGGAGTCAACCTCATTATAAAGGATAAAACCATTCATGAATATTACTCATAAGTCCATGTTTGTTTTTTAGACTAATTATTAAAAAGAAGATTCGTTAAAATCCATATCAAGCAGTAAATATGAAGATTTAAATAAACTGAGGCGATTATTATGAGTCATTTTATTATTGTAAAAAATTAATAAATTCCACTCATATCTTTACGTTAAAGAATAAATAGCTTCATTGCATTTATGTGCTTTTTCTTAAAGAAGCGAGGTGAGTTGATATGGCTAGTTATAAGTTTTTTAAAGGCTTAGTCAGCCTATGTGTTTTGTTCTCAGTGACCTCCGCTTCTTATGCAATAAAGCCTCAAGGTAAAAATCAACAAAGGTGATCGATGATGAAAATCCGTATTGATATAGATGGAGCACAGCAACCGCTATTTGCCACATTAGCCATGTCACCTACTGTTGAAGATTTTGCCAAACAGCTTCCTTTGACATTAATCCTTAAAGATTATGACTCTACTGAAAAAATAGCTGATCTACCCACCAAGCTAACTACACAAAACGCGCCTCATGGATATGTCGGGAAAGCGGGTGATCTTACCTATTATGCTCCTTGGGGTAATCTGGCTTTTTTCTATAAAGATTCTCATGTTGGTTATGCCAATGGCCTTATCTTTCTTGGAAAACTAGATGCTATTCCCCAAGCATTCAAGCAAAACCAACCGATCAAAATTTCAATTTCACAAATCAAATAAGCATGCACCTACTCACCCATTCACATTGTTTAAATTGAGGTATTTATGACTACATCTCCCTTATTTAAAAAGTTTAAAACCCATACGGTGGCTGCAATTTGTGCAGCAACTATTGGTCTATTTTCTTCAACTTCAGCTATGGCGGCCGATATGTCTAATGGAGCGAATAATTTTTATCAAAGTCAGCAAGTGACTATTCAAAAAGTGACTTTTAAAAATCAATATAATATGGATATTGTCGGCAATCTGGTTATTCCCCAAAATTTGAATAAAAAGACTAAAGCCTCTGCAATTGTAATTGGCCACCCTATGGGGGCTGTAAAAGAGCAAAGCTCTATGCTTTATGCACAAAAACTGGCTGAACAAGGTTTTGTGACCTTAGCAATTGATCAATCATTTTGGGGTGAAAGCGCGGGCCAACCAAGAAATGTGGTTGCACCAGATATTTATGCAGAAGCGTTTAGTGCCGCTGTAGATTATTTGGGAACACAATCTTTCATTAACCCTAATAATATTGGTGTACTAGGTATTTGTGGAAGCGGGAGCTTTGTCATTAGTGCAGCAAAAATTGATCCACGTTTAAAAGCTATTGCCACTGTAAGTATGTACGACATGGGTGCAGCAAACCGCAATCGCTTACATCACTCACAAACCCTAGAACAAAGAAAGCAAATTATTGCAGAAGCCGCTGCACAGCGTTATGTTGAATTTAAAGGTGGTGAAACCAAATATACCAGCGGAACTACGCATGAACTAACAGCAGATACACACCCTATTCAACGTGAATTTTACGACTTTTATCGTACTCCACGCGGAGAATATACGCCTAAAGGCTCATCGAGAGAGCTTACGACTCACCCAACGCTCACAAGTAATGTCAAATTTTTAAACTTCTATCCTTTTAATGACATTGAAACGATTTCACCACGTCCAATGCTATTTATTACTGGTGATCAGGCCCACTCAAAAGAGTTTAGTGAAGAGGCTTACAAACTCGCAGGCCAACCAAAAGAACTTTACTACGTTAAAGGCGCTGGACATGTTGATTTATATGATCGAGTCGATCTCATTCCATTTAATAAATTAACCAGTTTCTTTAAACAAAACTTGAAGTAATACAGATGATAGAGGCTCAACACGGGCCTCTATTTTTAAATGAACTCAATGAAACTCTTGTACCAGACTATTAATATGCGCTACGGCAGCAGTTCGATTTTCAACACAAAGTTTTTCAAAAACATGCTCTAAATGTTTATTCACTGTCCGTGGACTCAGCTCCAAAATTTCTGCAATGTCTTTATTGGTTTTTCCTAACAACAACCAGTGCATGACTTCTGCTTCACGTTGAGTCAACTGCGGGCAATATTTCAAAATATCATTCATTTCCAGAGCTGGCGTAGAAGTTTTTATCTGGATAAGATAATTTTTTGCCACACTTGGTTCAGTTTCCCACGGCGTAAGTAATAAAAGCTGTAATTGCTGAGATGGTGTCGAATAAGAACAGCTGGTTAATTTTTTTGGGTCTTTTTCATGCTCTAAGTCTGAAAACCAAGCTTTTAAGCCTGCTTCAAAACCTTCTAATTCAGGTAAATATTGATTTAGTAGATCACTGGCTTTTTGGGTTTTCCACACAATTTTACCGTGAACATCTAGCGCAAGAATGGCTGTTTCCGTTGCATCAATCACCTGTTTCTGTTGTTGCAATAGTTTGGCATGTGCCAAATGTGTTTTTACCCTTGCTAATACTTCTTCAATATTCAAAGGTTTGGTTACATAGTCCACCCCGCCGACCTGAAAACCACGCACAATATGCTCTGTCTCAGACAAACCTGTCATAAAAATGACGGGAATAAACTGCGTAATTGGACTCGCTTTAAGCTGTATACAACTTTCAAAACCATCCATATGTGGCATATTGCCATCGAGTAAAATCATATCCGGTAAGCATCGGTGTGCAATTTCAATTGCACTTAACCCATCGGTTGTGACAAGCACGCGATAACCTGCCTGATCCAGACTTTCATGTAACAAGCCTAAATTTTCCGGCACATCATCCACAATCAGAATAACAGCCTGCTCGTTTGGTGAAGCTTGCTGAAAAGAAACATGTTGCGTACTCATGACTTATCCTGAATTAATCGTTGCGCGTGTTTTAAATCAAACTTTTGAATAGCCTGTTCAAGCTGTTCCCATAACTCTTTATGCTCCGGAAAATTTTGACGGCATTGCGTTAAAGTCTGTTGAATTCCTCGAATATAACCCTGTCCAATTAAATCATTTAATTGCTGCAAGCTTTGCTGTAAATCGAGCAGATCATTATTTTCAGGTTGTGTAATTGATGTATGAACAGTAGCTTGCTCCTGCTTAAACACGTTTACATCCAGTGCTTGAACTTCCTTATTTTCAAGGAGTGTCTCTGATTTGGAATCAATCCACACCAAGCCCAACTTATCTCCAATTTTACTCAGCAACAAATTGAGATCGATTGGTTTTAACATAAAGTCTTCACTTAAAACGGCGTCTTGTGGATTGACTTCGCGCTCTCCTGCATTGGCGGAAATAATTAAGATCGGCACATTGGTAATATTATTCTGACGCAATAATCGTGCTGTTTCCCACCCGCCCATCAAAGGCATATTTAAATCCATCAAAATCAGGTTCGGCTGGAAAATAGGTACTTGTCTTAAACAGTCAATGCCCGACTCGGCTTCTTCAATCATAAATCCCAAAGGTTTTAGAAAATTAGCGACTAAACCTCGGTCCACCGCTTCATTATCGACAACCAAAATTCGTTTTCGCTCGCCTTGATAACCCGTAATCTGGTTGGAGTAAACATTAGAAATTGGATGAACTACTTCTTTTGAAGGTAAGTAAAACTTAATCTTAAATTGTGAACCCTGATTGAGCTGACTAGTCACAGATAGCTGGCCACCAAGTAAATCGACTAATAATTTTACAATGGGTAGTCCGAGTCCTGTCCCGGTAAATCCGCCTTGCACTACATTGCTGCCCCGTTCAAACGGATTAAAGATTCGCTCTAAATCGGCCTCGGCAATACCACAGCCCGTATCTCTAATTTCAAAGTAAGCCGTTTGAAAACGGTACTCGACTTTTAAAGTAATTGTGCCACTCGTTGTAAACTTTAATGCATTGCCCAGCAAATTGATGAGCACTTGCTCTAAGCGTTTTTTGTCGGTACGAACATAGTGCGGTAAGTTCTCTCCAATTTCATAAACAAACTGTAAATTCTTCTGTTCAAACTGTGGCTGAAACATTTGAATAATCTGTTCAATAAAATTGGGGAAATGAACATCCACTACATTTAAAGAAATTTTACCTGTTTCAATTCGTGCTAAATCTAGTAACCCGTCAATCAGTGAAGTCAAATGCTGCCCACTACGGCTAATCACCCCGAGCGCCAGTTTGCCTTGTTCAGAGAGTTGCTCTTGTTTTTGAAGTAATTGGCTATAGCCCAAAATACTATTTAGAGGCGTCCGTAGTTCGTGGCTAATGCCAATGACATAACGACTTTTTGCATCATTAGCCCGTTCTGCTGCTATTCTGGCGTCTTGTAAGTCTTTTGAAGTGACTTCATGGGCAGCAATTTCATCAATCAATAATGCTGTTTGCTGATGTGTTTCGATTTCGGCATTACGTCGGCTTTCATCGTTTAGTACTAACCACCATGCTGCAACACTCATCAATAAAAATAAAATGGTGTAAATTTTTACAAACAGCGTGAATAACTGCGGAACGGCTGCGGCATTAATGGTTTCTAAATAGGTTTTTTCTTGGATATAAACCAGACTTAAACTCACTGCCAAAACGATTGAAAGCCCTAAAGTCAGTAATAAATACAAACTGACCCTGCTATTTAAACGGCTAGCCCAACGTTCTGGTAAATAGTGCCAGATGGCTTTTTTGAGCTGTACCGACCAACGTGCATCAGGTTTACATAAATCGTGACAGCGTGCTTCAAGTGAACAGCATAGAGAGCAAATCGTACCGTTATAGGCTGGGCAGCCCGCCATATCGGCAAGCTCATAGTCCCTTTCACACACGACACAGTTAGCAACCGACGTCGCCTGAATTTTTTCAGGCTGGCGTGCAATGTAATATTTGCCTTTGGTTAAGTAAGCAATAATAGGAACGCATAAAACCGCACTCCCCAAAGCAATGAAACTTGCTAAACCTTTCGCCATGAGACCGAAAAAGCCCAAATAGCTCAGCATCGATAACACTGAAGCGATGAGTAAGGCGCCAACGCCTACGGGGTTGATGTCATATAAATAAGCACGACGAAATTCAATTCCTTTCGGGCTTAGACCTAAAGGCTTACAGATAATTAAATCGGCAACAACGGCGCCAATCCATGCCAAAGCGATATTGCTATATAGCCCCAAAATGCGTTCAACCGCATGGCTAATGCCCATTTCCATCAAAACAATGGCAATAAACACGTTAAAAAGAAGCCAGACAATTCGTCCCGGATGGCTATGAGTTAAGCGCGCAAAAAAGTTAGACCATGCCAATGAACCAGCGTAGGCATTGGTCATATTAATTTTAATTTGCGCCAAGCAAACCAGTGCTAAAGTTAATATTAAAGCTAGCTGAGGATTTGGAATCAACTGTTGATAAGCAACCCAATATAAATAAGTCGGATTGTCTAGTTCAGAGACAGGAATAAACAGCTGAAAAGCCAACACCATCAGCACCATGCCCATCAAAACTTTTAAAAATCCAAAAATAATCCAAGATGGACCACCTAAAAAAACGGCAAAACGCCATGCAGTTCTATTCTTTTCTTTTTGCGGTAAGAAACGTAAATAGTCGGCTTGCTCACCAATTTGGATCACAAATGAAAAAATAAGAGTGCACGCCGCACCAAAGTAATACAAGTTAAAATCAGTTGAGTTTGAAACTGCCCCAACAAAATGCAGACTACTACTTAAAATTTGTGGTTGTTTCCAAAGTACAAAAAACCATGGTAATAACAGCAATAAGAGCCAGATTGGCTGAGTGATTGCCTGAACTTTATTAATAAAACCAATGCCTTTGACCACTAAAGGCAAAATCACTAAGGCAGAAATTAAGTAACCAATAACTTGCGGAATGCCTAAAGCCAGATCAAGTGCCATTGCCATAATTGCGGCTTCAAACGCAAGCAAAATAAAGGTAAAGCTGGCATAAATTAGAGATGTAATGGTCGAGCCAATGTAGCCGAAACCTGCACCACGAGTAAGCAGATCGACGTCTACATTATATTTTGCGGCGTAATAACTAATCGGCCAACTGGTCAAAAATATGATGGTACATACGACAACTGCTGCCCATAACGCATTGCTAAAGCCATATTGCCAAAGCATGGTCGCCCCAATGGCTTCCATCGCCAAAAAGCTGACTGTCGAAATTGCGGTATTGGTCACCGTCCAAGGTGACCATTTACGTACTGAGGCGGGGGCGTAGCGGAGCGCATAATCTTCGATACTTTCATCTGCTACCCAAATATTATATTCACGGCGTGTTTTGATCACACGTTGTGGCGCTTGTGGGGGGCGTGAAGAATCTGGCATAACACTCATGTTTGGCATGTGGCTGCATTAAACCCAGCAATCCTTATGCCAAAAGTCATTTATCATGGCGATTTTTTCTAATACGCACATATACGCAAAATAACGTATTTTCAATTTTTCCCAAAAATCACACACTCAAAACCATCAAAAAACAATGATCAATATTTGTGTTGATTGACCGAAAATGATTGGGAGATTGATGTTATGAGTGTATCTGAACATCCAAATCTGGACACTGTGCAAGGTACAGATTCACAAAAAGCAGTGAATGAAACCTTAGAAGATTATACTTTACGTTATGCTCCACACAGCTTTCGGCGCTGGAGTCCCAAAGTTGTTGCTATTACTGCACTTGGTGGTATTGCCTATCTTGCTGACTTTTCTATTGGCGCAAGTATTGGTATGTCTTATGGAACAACCAATGCTGTTTTCTCCATTTTATTTGCAGCAATTATTATCTTCTTAACCGGCATTCCTTTAGCCTACTACGCAGCTCGCTATAACATCGACCTTGACTTGATTACCCGCGGCGCAGGTTTTGGTTATATCGGCTCAGTCCTGACCAGTATCATTTTCGCCAGTTTCACCTTTATTTTCTTTGCCCTTGAAGGTTCAATCATGGCGCAAGGGTTATTACTCGGTTTAGGCATTCCGCTATGGGCAGGTTACCTCATCTCAACCATTATGGTCATTCCACTCGTCATTTACGGCATGAAAGCTTTAAGTAAATTACAAGTCTGGACTACCCCACTTTGGCTCGTTCTAATGATTGGTCCTGTAGCCTATCTGATTTATCAAGAACCTACCTTAGTTAGCCAGTTTGCAACGTTTACAGGTCATGAAGGTTTTGCACCTGTAGATATGGCAGCGATTATGCTTGGTGCGGGTATATGTTTATCTTTAATCATGCAAATTGGTGAGCAAATTGACTACCTACGCTTCATGCCTGCAAAAACAAAAGAAAACAGCAAAGCATGGTGGGCTGCGGTTATTTCAGCAGGTCCGGGTTGGGTGATTTTAGGGGCAATCAAACAAATTATTGGGGCATTTTTAGGATTCTATTTACTCACTAAAATACCGGGCGTAAACAGCACCGAACCTGTTCAACAGTTTAATGCAGCGTTTCATGACATGCTTCCGGGCTGGGCAGCTTTAACACTTGCAGTGATTTTGGTGGTTATTTCTCAAATTAAAATTAATGTGACCAATGCTTACTCTGGTTCCCTTGCATGGACAAGTGCCTACACTCGTATTAGCAAACATTATCCGGGGCGTATTGTCTTTGTGATCGTAAACTTGGCAATTGCGCTTGCTCTAATGGAAGGCAACATGTTTGCGGTACTAGGTAAAATCTTAGGATTCTATTCAAACTTTGCGATTGCTTGGGTGGTGGTGGTTGCAACAGATATTTCGATCAACAAATATGTTTTAAAACTTTCACCAAAAGAACCGGAATACCGCCGTGACATGCTCTACAACGTAAACCCTGTTGGTATGGTTGCGTTCCTTGTATCAGCAGGCTTATCAATTGCAGCATTCTTCGGCTTACTGGGTAGTTTCCTAGCGCCTTACTCTCCAATTATTGCGCTTGTACTTGCCTTTGTATTAACACCAATCATGGGCCTACTAACCAAAGGAAAATACTACATCAAGTCACACGATGACGGTATTAAAGAACCACGTTACGATGCTGAAGGTACACCAGTAGCAACTGTTTATCACTGCCGCGTATGTGAGCAAGGCTATGAGCGTCCAGATATTATGTTCTCTCACAAACATAACGGTACAATTTGTTCTTTGTGTAAAACACTCGATGCTTAACTCCCTTACCAATTAAAAAAAGAAGCTTTAAAGCTTCTTTTTTTATATCTGATGATTCTTAGCCAATCGGAAATAAACGTTCAGGCACTACATCTTTCATCACAATGGTTGAGATGATCCGTTGCACACTTGGAATAGCAGATAATTTTTCAACGTATAAACGCTGAAAAGCCAGTAAATCTTTAGCTACCACATGTAGCAAATAATCTGGCTCACCAAACAAACGCTGAGCTTGAATAATTTGTGGAATCTCAATCACGGCATTTTCAAACTTCTCAACTGCCTGTTTATCACCCTCTTTAAGCGTAATAAAAACAATCGCTGAAAATTCAAAACCGACTAAATTCGGGTCGAGTTCTGCCCGATAGCCTTTGATAGCTCCCGACTCTTCTAAAGCCTTCACTCGTCTGTGACAAGGTGAAATGCTCAAACCAACTTTTTCTGCCAACTCAGTGATAGATAATCGGCCATTTAATTGCAATTCAGCAAGAATCTTTTTATCTGTGCGATCCATTTAGAAAAATTTACCCCAAATGCATGTAATATGAGCAAACATTTAAAAGCACATTCTAAATACATGAGCATATTATTTTCAACAAGCTCGCATAAATAGGGATTTTTTCTAAACCACGAGCGAAACCTTTGGAAAATAGTTTGCCGAGATAAGCATATGGCTTTTAACATTTTTATTGCATTTTGGAGTGTCTCTATTCTTTTTATTATTACGCCAGGGGCAGACTGGGCCTATGCCATTTCGGCAGGTATTAAGGGTAAAGTCGTCGTACCCGCTGTTGCAGGTATGCTATTTGGGCACTTTATTACGATTTTATTGGTAGCGGCTGGTGTTGGTCTGCTTGTAGCAAATAACCCAACTGCTTTGATGATTCTTACTGTGGCGGGGTCTGCTTATTTGTTATGGATGGGAATAAACTTATTACTTACCCCTCCTACTCCAAATCAGTCTGGTTCTGAAAAGGCTCAGTCATGGTTGAGCTGGGCAACTAAAGGGGTTTATGTGAGTGGCTTAAACCCGAAAGTTTTTTTACTCTTTTTAGCCTTGCTTCCTCAATTCATTGACACCACTGCTTCATGGTCAGTAACAACTCAAATTCTTGCCTTTGGTGTTGTCCACATGATTAGCTGCGCCATTATTTACTTAATGGTGGGTTATGGTTCAGAGGCCATTTTGAAAACCAGACCGCAGGCAGCACAGTTAGTCGGCCGTTTTTCAGGTGGTTTGATGGTCGTTATCGCTACATGTTTATTGATTGGGCAAATTTAAAAAGATATTCAGCAAAAAGTTACTGGCCTCCATTTCAGGTCAGTAACATGAATAATAAAATATAAGAAAAATTTATCTCATACGTTTGAGGTTATACGTCACAACGCCCCAGATGACCAACTCCTGTCCATCTTCAATATAAATATTTTGATAATCAGGATTTTCTGCTTTTAGCCAGACTTTAGGTGGATGAAATTGAGTATCAATCATTAAGCGCTTAACAGTGAAATCATTGTCGATAAGTGCAATCACTATATCGCCCGATTTAGCTGGAATACTACGGTCCACAATAAGCGGATCATCAATATCGATTCCGGCATCTAACATGGACAACGAATTGGCTTTGACAATAAAAGTGGCATTTTCATTTCTAATTAAGTACTCATTTAAGTCGAGTGCTTGTTCAATATCATCTTGTGCTGGCGATGGAAAACCCGCAGCCACACGTTCTGTCGCCAAAGGGATATGGTAAATTTTATCGTTGTTCGGATGGACCTGCTGTATCTTTAGTTTTGAAGTGAAATCTGTCTGGTTATCGGTTTTGACATTATTCAGTAACCAATTTTTGATAAAGTTGACTTGAGATTCAGGAACACGAATCACTTTAGTGGGTTCATTGAACTGTGCTTTACGGCCGGCGTTTTCCCGTGCACCGCCATGCTCGAATTCTTTCTTCTTTGGCATATCGCCTCCATTTCACCGTTCAAATCCTACACAAACAATGTAACTTGAAAAAGTTACATTTTCAAGTTGACGAAATATTTTTTTTGCATAACAATAAATTTCATGATCAGATTTTAATCCATTTTGCTTTTAACAGGGATGCTAAAACGGAAATGGGAATTTGAAGAGAATCAAAACCTATTGTGAAATAGTCCTTATTACTGACTGTTTTGATTTTTATCAATGAAATTCTGAACACTTAAATATGAGTTAGATTCAGTTTTTGGTATGGAGACATGCGAAATGAAAAATCAACGTGATGCAGTTTTAGGTTATGCGAATGAACAACATGCCTACTATATCCGTCTTATTGAAAATGATGCGGTATTAGGCGAAAGCTATGGAATTTTCTGTGAAAATCCGGAAAGTGAAGCAGCCGAAAGTATTATGACGACATTATTTTTAAAGAAATCTTTTTGGATAAACGGCTCAGAATTTACAGATATTGTAAAAGGCCTACACCCTCTTACTCATTCATAAGTTTAAAAATAATAAAAAATAAAGGAGGCATAATGCCTCCTTTATTCTCAAAAACTAGTTGCTTAAGACGTAAAGCGCCCATAAGCATCGCGTTTTTGATTACGAGAGTTTTGTCCACGGCCATCTGAACGACCACGGCGATCATCGTCGTCATCGTCATCATAACGGCTACGGCCACGACCTCGGCCACCTGAACGGCCACGATCATCATCTTCATCGTCGTCATCACGGCTGCGACCACGGCCTCGGCCACTTGAACGGCCACGATCATCATCTTCGTCGTCGTCATAACGGCTGCGACCACGACCTCGGCCACTTGAACGACCGCGATCATCATCTTCGTCATCATCATCACGACGGCTGCGACCACGACCTCGGCCACCTGAACGGCCACGATCATCATCTTCGTCGTCGTCATAACGGCTGCGACCACGACCTCGGCCACTTGAACGACCGCGATCATCATCTTCGTCATCATCATCACGACGGCTGCGACCACGACCTCGGCCACCTGAACGGCCACGATCATCATCTTCGTCGTCGTCATAACGGCTGCGACCACGACCTCGGCCACTTGAACGGCCACGTTCATCATCTTCATCATCATCGTCACGACGGCTGCGACCACGACCTCGGCCACCTGAACGGCCACGTTCATCATCTTCATCGTCGTCATCATAACGGCTGCGACCACGACCTCGGCCACTTGAACGACCGCGATCATCATCTTCGTCATCATCGTCACGACGACTGCGACCACGGCCTCGGCCACCTGAACGGCCACGATCATCGTCTTCATCGTCGTCATCATAACGGCTGCGACCACGACCTCGGCCACTTGAACGACCGCGATCATCATCTTCGTCATCATCGTCACGACGACTGCGACCACGGCCTCGGCCACCTGAACGGCCACGATCATCGTCTTCATCGTCGTCATCATAACGGCTGCGACCACGACCTCGGCCACTTGAACGACCGCGATCATCATCTTCATCGTCATCATCATAACGGCTACGACCACGGCCTCGGCCACTTGAGCGACCGCGATCATCATCTTCGTCATCGTCATCACGACTGCGACCACGGCCTCGGCCACTCGAACGACCACCGCGATCATCATCTTCGTCGTCATCGTAACGACTGCGGCTACGGCCTCGGCCACCTGAACGACCGCGATCATCATCTTCGTCATCGTCATAACGGCTGCGACCGCGACCATTGCGATCATCATTCTTATGACTTAAAGCACCAGCTTCACGAGCCTCTTCCGAGGTAAATTCATGTGCATTACCACTAGCGTGTGCAGCTCGACCAGCTTCACGAGCTTCTTCTGAAGTAAATTCATGTGCATTACCACTTGCATGCGCAGCACGCCCACCTTTACTGGCTATTTCTCTTACTCTTTCAGGATCCATACTTGCAAATCCACGATTTGAAGTACCTGAACTATTGTTATCGTGATCTTCATATCTAGTATTAGCCATAGTTATATCTTCCTATATTTAAATTATAGTAGCTACCGCTTTTGTTGAACGGATAAATTTAAGATAAGAGATTTAAAATATTTTTATACCTATGCTATGTTTCAACCTTTTTAAATGTATATAAATTAAAATACGCAAAAAACTCTAAGATGATTATTTAAATAAAGATTTTATCAATTAAAATATTTATAAAATATTCTATAGTTTTACTTTTTAAATACTGGCCATACTTATTATTACTCAATCCTACATAATAATATATTTTTACAAATGCCTTCAAAAGATCAATGTGAATAACATAAACTTTCACAATGTACAATTCAATAATAAACAAAAACATCTTAACAATTGAAGAAACAGATAAAAAATACAATTAAAATTATTTAAAAACAATAACATAATCAATTACTTTTTCAGAAAAAATTTACTTGAGTGAGCAAAATCAAGATTTAAAATTAAAATATAATATTTATGAGAGATGAATCATGAAATTACCTCAAACTCAGTCATCGCTACAATACATTCATATTTCTGTACCTGAAATTTTACTTAGCAATATACAAATTAAAAATATTTGGCAAGATTATAACCAAGAATGGAGCTATAGATTAGACCCACCTCATGCAAGCCATCCTTTCCAAAGAGATTTACATATTATTAAATCAAAAAACATTGAGAAAGAAGATATAAAAGAACCATTTGATAATTTAGCAGCTAAAAATAAACCAGAATTAAAATCTATAGTAGAAGCAGAAACCGTAATAAAAGAAATTTTAGATTTATCGGATTATATACCTATAGAAAATTGGTTAGAGGATACAGGTAATCGATCAATTATTGAAAGTATGATTGATAAAAACAAGGTTAAATTATTGGATATTATTTAATAAAAATTTAGATGTTATATTTTTTTACATCCTTATATATAAAATAACAAAGACAACTTTTAAAAAAAGACTATTTACTTATATTCACGTGCATATTAATCACTATAAAGGGACTGAAATTTAAATAGAGGTAGTCTAGACATGGAAAATACAACAAATGAGTATCCAACAGCAGTTCCAGCACAAGTTCAACCTCATCAGCCAGGCGATCAGGAGAAGATGCATCCTGAACCAGAAATCATTAAAGCATCTCATAAAGGTAGTGAGAAACTAAAAGGCAAAGTTGCCGTCATTAGCGGTGGCGATAGCGGTATTGGCCGTTCGGTTGCCGTATTGTTTGCCCGTGAAGGCGCCGATATTGCGGTACTGTATCTTGAAGAGGATCAAGATGCTGAAATCACCAAACAACTTGTTGAAAAGGAAGGACAGCACTGTCTTCTATTAAAAGGTGATATTTCCGATGCAGACCTTGCAAAACAAAATATTGATAAGGTTTTACAGCATTTTGGAAAAATTAATATTTTAGTAAATAATGCTGGAGTTCAATATCAGCAAAAAGAAATTGAAAGTATTAGTAATGAACAATTAGAAAAAACATTTAAAACAAATATTTTTGCCATGTTTTATTTAACCAAAGAAGCGATTCCTTATATGGAAGAAGGTGATAGTATTATAAACACCACCAGCATTACCAGTTATCAAGGTCATGATGAGCTCATCGATTATGCGAGTACTAAAGGTGCGATTACCTCTTTTACTCGTAGCTTGTCGAACAACTTAATGAAACAGAAAAAAGGTATTCGCGTAAATGGTGTGGCACCAGGGCCAATTTGGACTCCTCTCATTCCAAGCAGTTTCGATGCAGAAACGGTTGAGAAATTTGGTAAAGATACCCCAATGGGTCGCATGGGTCAGCCAAGTGAAGTCGCCCCTGCTTACCTTTTTCTTGCCTCAGATGATGCAAGTTATATTACGGGTCAGGTAATTCATGTAAATGGCGGTCAAATTGTTAATGGCTAAGCGCTAACGTCATTTAGAAAAAACCCTGAAAGCTTCAACTTTCAGGGCTTTTTTATTTAAGCCGGTACGTGTGCGGCTATTTGTTCTCGTGACCAAACACGATGAGCTTTAATCAGATTTTTAAATTTTTCTGCAATATGCTGGAACTCATCCTCAACCAAAGTTCCTTCATCTGCAACTAAACCGAGTGGTTCAAGCAAATCAGATTTATTGCCTAAAAATGCAATTGGTTTTAAATGCTTATAAGCTTCTAGTACATAATGGCGCGCTACACCATCTTGCATCACTGCATTTAAATTATCGCCATCTGGAACAATTACAGCATCATAAGCAATTGAAGGTTCAGCCATTTGCATACCATCAGCTACAATAATATTGTCTTTATGGTCTTTTACTGGAGCCAAGCTCGGCGCTAGTAAATGAACAACTACACCTTCTTTAATTGCCCAATTTTTAATTGCTTCAAGTGTATCTGACTTCACAAGATTATGAATAAGCACAGCGACTTTTCTACCTTGAATGTCTTCAGGAGGGAAAGCTAAAAAAGACAACTTGGCAGATTTTTCAATTGCTGTTTTCTTATAATCTAAGGTTAAATCCGGCACTTCAATACCTAAATTCGCACCGACTTGACGTGCCAGATCGAGGTCGATATTTGCCAAAATTTGTTGAACTTGGCGCTCACGAATATGTTTTCTTTGAACTTTACTTAACTCAAAAGTATAGGCATCGACCACATGTTTTTGCTCATGCGGCGCAAGGCTTTTGTAATAAAGTCGAGGCTGTGAGAAATAATCAGAGAATGTCTCACTTCTTTGACGAAGTTTATGTCCACTAATTTTTTCAGGATAACTTTCAAAACCACCATTTGATGCTGCTGGCGGTGTCTCAACTGGCCAATTTCCATCGATCGAGTTCGGTTGATATGAAGCTTGACCTTTATGAATGGTATGTTGATGAATGCCATCACGTTGATTGTTATGGAATGGACACACAGGTTTATTAATCGGAATTTGGTGGAAGTTTGGTCCACCTAAACGGCTTAACTGGGTATCTGTATATGAAAATAGACGTGCTTGTAAAAGTGGGTCATCTGTAAAATCAATACCAGGCACTACATGACCCGGACAGAAAGCCACCTGCTCTGTTTCAGCAAAGAAGTTATCTACATTTCTGTTTAAAACAAATCGACCAATTGGCGTAACAGGGACTAATTCTTCAGGAATAATTTTTGTTGGATCAAGTAAGTCGAAGTCAAAGTTCATTTCATCTTCTTCTTCGACAATCTGCACGCCGAGTTCCCATTCTGGATAAAAGCCTTGCTCAATCGCTTCATAAAGATCACGACGGTGGAAATCTGGGTCTTTACCAGCAAGTTTTTGAGCTTCGTCCCATACGAGCGCACTTAAACCTTGTTTTGGTGTCCAATGAAATTTCACAAAGTGTGATTTACCTTCGACATTAATTAAACGGAAGGTATGCACACCAAACCCTTGGATCGAACGTAAATTACGTGGAATCGCACGGTCTGACATTGCCCAAATTACCGCATGTGCAGATTCAGGCACTAAAGACACAAAATCCCAGAAAGTATCATGTGCAGTTGCACCAGTCGGGATTTCTGTATCTGGTTCAGGTTTTACTGCATGGACAAAGTCTGGAAACTTAATACCGTCTTGCACAAAAAAGACTGGGGCGTTATTACCAACTAAGTCGAAATTACCTTCTTGGGTATAAAACTTAATTGCAAAACCGCGAATATCACGGACAGTGTCGGCTGAACCACGCGGACCTTGCACTGTTGAAAAGCGTACAAAAATTGGAGTTTGAATGATTGGGTCTGTTAAGAACCCAGCTTTGGTCAAACGTTCATTTCCTTCATAAGCCTGAAAATAACCATGCGCCCCTACACCACGAGCATGCACAATACGCTCAGGTATACGCTCATGGTCAAAGTGGGTGATTTTTTCTCTTAAGATAAAATCTTCCAACAAGGTCGAACCACGAATACCCGCTCTTAAACTATTTTGGTTATCAGCTATTTTAACACCTTGATTTGTGGTTAATGCCTCGTTAGTTGCATCATCTCTTACTGTGTCTAACTGTTCAGTTTTCTGGGTAGTATTGGCTTTATTTGCTGCATCGGCGCCAGCCATTTCACTTGTTTTATTAGTTAATTTAGTTTTGTCGTTCATGTCCATTACCTATGTTTTGAAAGTTAAACTTGGGTTGAAGTTGAAAACGTTTATCAAACTAGTTTTTAAACGTCCCTAAATAAGGAAAAAGAAGTTCTACGTATTTACGAGTACTCCAAAGACCAATGCTTTTATGATGAGAATCAGGGGCTAGAAACGGAGTAAGTTTGCATATTTTTATTGCAAGATCGCTTGATTGCAGCACGCGCTCTTGCAGTGCATCAAGCTCGCCATCAGAGATATAGCTAAACAGATAATCTTGAATACGCTGGCTATTCTTTAGTTCTCTGCTGTATGCCAAGAAGTTAGAAGAATGATCACTACCAGCGATCCAGTCATGAATAATTTGACGCTCTACAGGGTTAAATACCCCAAACATTTTTCCATTTTCTTCATTAATCATCCGCCAGAACACGCTCTGTTCAGGGTCGGTATTAAATTTAATCCATTTCTGTTCAGTTAAATGATTGATCAATCCTGCAATATCATCGGGGTTTGATAACCATTGATTAATAGTTTTGCAGCCAAACTGTCTGGTTTCGTTATGAATTAACTGACCGACAAGTGCTTTTCTTTTCAAAATTTTATGAACAAAGTTTTCAAGACTTAAATTCTTTATAATATTTGAAGAAGATTCACCACGGTTATTCAAGGCAAAACCTTGTTTTAACTTGGTAAAGAAAAGCTCTTTATCCCTGTATTTATTGTAAATATCTTCAATAACCTTAATCGCTTTATAAGCATGGCCATTGTCAATATTGTCGATAGTAATGTGTAAATTAAAGTATTTAGAATCGATACCTAATTCAGCAAGCTCATAATTCGAAATTAAAAGATGCAGAGGAAGCTGCTCATAACCTAAGTTAAAACCCACAATTTCTGGAATAAACTCAGGCGGTGCATACCCTAGTGCAAGCTGTACTACGGCTTGATGGTAATAATCATCTTCTAAAAGCAGGTCGAAACTGTCGAGTCCAAGACTACGTAAAAGATCATCATAGATACACACATGATTCGCTTTCGGTTCACCTAATCCAAGCTCTTCTAGATAAGTAATAATAAGTTCATGAAAGACAGGATCATTCCAGTAATGTACAGAGCTATATAGCCAAGCACCATCTACTTTTTTGGTCGGAGATACCTTTATTAAAAACTCAAACGCCTGAGCAACATTCTGAAAATACTCTCTACCATGACCATCTTGTCTACGATTTAAATATGCCTGAAATTCCTGACAATTTTTTTTATTATCGTTTTCACACCATTCTTTAATCGAATCAATACTTGAAGGAAAATCTATTTCCGTCATCTCTAGTTTATCTATTTCTTTAATAAGAAAATCTCTTGCCTTTTTCTCTTTCTCAAAACTTGAAACATCAGGGTCAAGAAAAAAAACAAACAATTCATAATAATTTTGTTGATTATCTTGTAATAAGTCTAATAATCTTTTTTTCACTACAACAGGCATTTTCATTCTCCGTTTGTGAGATATCAATTACCATACGTCACCCTAACTATAATCAAGTTTTAACTTTGTTATTTTGCGTTATTAAAAATTAAGATCAAACCTAAAAATTAAAATATTTCAATAACATAGTTACTAACGCAAAATTACATTTAAACTTTTAGAATTATTTAAGCTGCTGTTTTTATATAAAATTTGCAAAACTTAATCTAAACTTACATTAGTTTCACCATCAAAATTATAAACATTAAAAAAATAACAAAGTAAATAGTTATATATTTTTATAACATTTTAAAAATAATTTAAGGGAGAATTAAAATGTTTAATTCATGTTGTAAATTATTAGCTAAGGAAAAAATTAAAATTGCTTTTTTTGAAAGTGCTTCTGCCGGCTATCTGGCTTACCGCTTCTCTTTGAGCCCTTATTCGGGGGATATATTGATTGGAAGCCTTGTGAGTTATGATCTTTGTGTCAAAGAAAATACCCTACATATTTCAGAAGTACTTATTGAAAAATATACAGCAGAATCAATGCAAGTAACTGTTGAAATGATTAATAAAGGAAAAGAGCTTTTACATGCAGATATGTATGTTGCATGTACGGGTCTACTCAAAAAAGGGGGTTCAGAAACACAAAAAAAACCAGTAGGAACGTTCTTTTATTCAATATATTATCAAAATAATTTTTATAATTTTAGGCGTGTATTAAAAGGACCAGCTTTTTTAAAGCTTAGAAAGTTGACTTACTACATTACTCAAGATATAAAATTTATTATATTAGATAAAAAAACACCTTAACCTATATAAAAGATAACAAATATACATTTAGACATATTTATTGTCTTTTTTAAATGTTGTGTACTGAAATGTAATTTATTAAACATTCATATTAATAATGTTTATTCTAAAAAATTACTTATATTAAAAATCAGCAATTTATTCAAATTTAAATTTACAGTTAAATATAGGGTAACACCCCTACCCTACACATTTAAAATCTACATGTTTTAATAAACCTATCTGAAGCTCTCAGATAAAACACATCGTCATAATTGATATGAGGTATTAAAAAATGAGCACTACTAATAATCAAGCAAATCAACGTAATAATCAGCAGCAACAACAACAGCAAAATGACAACCGTAATCAACAGCAACACGGTAACCAACAGCAAAACGATCAACAGCAACAAAATAATCAGCAGCAACAGCAAAATGATAACCGCGGCCAACAACAAGGATCTAACCAAAAAGATTCTGGCCAACAAAACTCAAATAACAACCAACAACGCTAATCGTTTTTAGTTGTTCTTTGATGCGGTCAATCATTTAGGAAGGTGAAAGCACCTTCCTAAATCAAAATATAAACATAAAATTCAATAAAATATGAGGGAATTCTGATGACAGATCAAAATACAGATCATGCTCAACTGGTAGCTGGCGATCATAACTATTCTGACTCTCGCTGGCGTGAAAGCTATCTTACTCGTCCTTATTATCAAGAAGCGCAATTAACTACACCAGATCTAGATTATGATCGTGATTTTTCTGCAGCTTATGAACTTGGTCATCGGGCTCGTTCTGAATCTAAAGAAGGAACTCAGTTTGAAGATATGGAAGGTAGCTTAAAGCAAAAATGGGAAGAGCTAAAAGCCGAGTCCCGCCTTAAATGGGAACACGCTAAACAAGCGATTAAAGATGCATGGGATGATATGTAACATTCTCAACTGGTCCAAAGCTATAAGCTTATTTCCTATTGGCCCTGGGAAATAGGCTTTTTTATTGTTTTAAAAATATGGTGGCATATTAAAATTATGATTAAGGTACTGATTTGCTAAATTTGGATCATCAAAAACTTCTTTCTTAAATTGTACGCTCACGGTTGTAGTGAGTACATGGGTCGGCTTAATAGTCACCTCCACTACATATTTATTTTGCTCGTGCTTAGCTTTTACGCCATAAATTTCAGAATCATTAATGCAAGTTCCATCTGTAAAATATACAAACATACGTACTACCTTAAATATCACTAAACATAAAGGTCCTATCAAACATAAAGCCTGACTCAGTTAATCTGGTCAGGCTTTTCCTCAAAATCAACTTTGATTTTTTTTAAAATATTCAATTATTTCTTCCCCATTATTTACAGGCTTTTTCTGCGAGGGGTAAGTTTCTTCGTAGGCATAGGCGGGGAAAGTAATTTTAGCTCGAATTGGGGGTAATTTCTCTTGTCCACCCGTAGTAATCCGCTCAATAAAACCAGCAAGCCAGAGTACAAATTCTTGAGTATTCTTACTTTTAGGAATAAGACTTAAATCCAATTTAATTTTTGACTCTTGCAAGGGCTTAATAAGTATTTCGGCAAAATCAATATAATTATATAAAAGCTTTAACTTTGTCCCCTTTATTTCCTGTCTGAGTTCGATCATCAAGTTGTTAAGATCTTCCATTGGATCATCTGTAAAACCTTTTTTTTCTTTAACATTTTGATATATTTTCTCAGCTATTTTTAAATATTGGGGCATATCCTTACCTTTATAGTTCATTATTACTAAAATGAATTTTGGATGAATATAAGTAAGCTATTGTGTTTGTTTTATTAACTTTTTGAAAAGATATATTCATTTTACAACAATTCAGTAACACTAAAAATCCCAGTCATTTAAACAACATAAATTATTGATTTATATTTTATTTTAAAATATTTGATTACTTGTTAAGTTATATTCTTTAGATAAAATAACGATAAAAAAAGCCCACTTATAAAGTAGGCTTTTTTAGTAAAAACTAATTTATTACGAGTTTTTATTCATATCATGAGAGGTCGCTGGATCACTTGCTCCATGCATGCCATCATTTTTTGAATTACGGTCTTGGCAAGCACTCATGCCCATAGCAATTGCCAGCACCATACTTACTGCACAAAATATTCTTACCATTTAAATCACCTTTATAAATATTAAAATGTAGGTTTATGAATAACATTATCTTATGTTGGCCTACCGCAGTGGTTCTCTTAACTTTTGTAGATTATGCAAGCTTTTGTAAAAACCCAAAAATATGATTAATAAAATTACATTTCTTGCAATTGAAATTTTGGTTATTTTTTGGCATGCAGTGTTTATACTACATCGTCTAGGTTATAAAAATCGAATTATTAAATAGTTTAGCCAAACGATACATCTAATTAACGACATTGACATACTATACAAATAAACAATTAATAAATATTTGATATATAAGATTAAAAAACAACTCCAAAGGTGAAATAAAAAACAGTTATATACACATTATATTTTTTAATTTTTCTATTTTCTAAATAAAAACAGGCAAATATTTATATCAAATTATATAAATCAATCTTTTATTTTTGCAATTGACCCACCCCAATGCTCAGCTTATGATGCTCGCGCTGACCAATTTTGTCAGTCGGTTTTAGCAGACCGTCTACCTAAGTGCACTAAAAAACACGTTTTTTGGTGTGATGCCCCTCGTGCCTTTGATGGAGGAACGAGAGTGGGACACCTTCGGGTGTGCTGGTTTCTTAGGTATCAGTCTGCTAACCCTCTTTCGTTTCGCCACCATAATGATTAGCAATGAGTGGGCATAACTTCTTTTAATCAAGGAGTCACTCATGACTATTATTCTATATTTTTTACGTACTTTTATTGATTTTACTTACATTCGGCATTTTTTATTTGTTCAAGCATTTTTAGAGATCGTACCCATTTCTCAAAAATAAAAACTTTCTATAGAGTTCAAAAATCGTTTACTTAAATCTTTTTTCTACCCTTTTTATATAAGTTAGGGTTAAAAGTTTTAAGTATTCAAATACCACATAAAGATTAGAACTTCTATCAACATCACTTAACGATAACAACAACCCATGCAGAGTAACAACAATGTTTTTTCTCTATCGTTTTGTTTTGGTGAGCCTTGTTACACTCAGTGTTTTAAATCTGATGGGCTGCAGACCCATGAGTAAAAATGAATTTAATACACGTTGTGTTGGGGCGGGACATGACCTTTCACAGTGTAATTGTATCTATAGCTCGTTAGAGCAGCACTATTCACCACAATTTGTAGAAAGCTTACCAAAAGTGAGCTTGCAGAATATTGATACTAAAATGAATTTTGTAGAAACAATGAATAAAACTATGCAACAGTGCCAATTTAGTGCAAGGAAACAATGAGTTACTGTATAGGAGCATGCTCTACCAAAAAATCTAAAAATGCGCGAACACGATTTGGAACATATTTATCATGACCAATCCAGACAGCATGGAATTCTTCACAAGCATGAATATTCCAGTCTTCAAGAATCTTGATGAGTTGCTTTTGCTGTATTGCTTTTTGAATTTGAAATTCATTCAGCTGAGCAATACCAACGCCTGCCAGTGCTAACTGTAAAATTGCTTCACCCTGATTTACTTTTAAAACTTTAGATGGCGTTAAGTTAATTTCCTGAGTTGCTTTTTTGAATAACCAGGTTTTGTTCTGGCGTTGATAACTTACATCTAAAAGCCGATGTGCATGTAGCTCATCCGGATGTTTGGGACAACCATACTTTTCAATATATGTAGGTGAACATACATAATATTTATGTGTACTCCCGAGTGAGCGAGCTACCAAATTGGAGCTTTTCAAAGGTCCTGTTCGAATCGCCACATCAATTCTTTGTTCAACTAAGTTAATTACTTCATCACTCAAATGAGCTTCTAATTCAATTTCCGGGTAGCGTTGATTAAACAAACTAATGCAAGGCAATAAAAAGTGAGTCCAATATGAAAAGCTGGTATGGATTCTAATTCGCCCTTGCGGTTTATGGTGAGCAGTAACAGATTGTTCAAGTTCATCTAAATTATTGAGTATTTGAAGGCCTTGCTCATAAAACTGACACCCTTCACTGGTAAGCTGAAACTGACGTGTTGAACGGTTCAATAACCTGACACCAAGTCTTTTTTCTAAACGGGAAATTAACTTACTGACCGCAGACGGCGTCATATCACATGCTCGTGCTACGGCTGAAAAACTTCCAAGCTCGACTACACGTATAAAAATTGCCAACTCGCCAGATCGATTAATATCAAAATAAGACATAACAAAATTTATTTATGAATTGTATTCACAAATCTTATTCCGCTTAGCCCGCTATAACAAGGCATCAATTTATTTCAAGATAACTTTAATTCGTTTCAAAGA
Source organism: Acinetobacter sp. 766875 (assembly GCF_000582055.1). Lineage (NCBI taxonomy): Bacteria > Pseudomonadati > Pseudomonadota > Gammaproteobacteria > Moraxellales > Moraxellaceae > Acinetobacter > Acinetobacter sp. 766875. Next base: position 84,234 of record NZ_JEXX01000008.1, read on the forward strand.
GTTCACGAGATGAAACTTTCTCAAGCTACCCTATTTTCTCTGGTTTTATTTACGAGCGTTGCACAAGCAGAAGTACCAAAGAACCATTGGATTACCACTTGGTCTGCCAGCCCTCAAAAAGTTTGGAATAAAGACTTCGTTTTTCCAACACTCATTCCAGAGCAAATATCCAACCAAACAATTAGACAGGTAAGCCAAATTAGTTTGGGCGGTGAAGCTGTTCGGCTTGTTTTTACCAATCAATATGGTGAACGACCCGTTTATATTGATCAAACAACGATTGGTTTAGCGAACGCAGTAACTCCAAAATCTAAGAGCACCTATTCCGTTTATTTTTCTGGTCAACTTAAAGCAAAAATTTTACCTGGCAAACAACTGGTGAGTGATCCAATCAAGTTAGCTGTTCCCGATCATGCTCAATTGGTGGTGAATAGCTTTATTCAAAAGCCTACAACGTTTAAAACATTCCATTGGGATGCCAAACAAACCAGTTGGCTCATTACTGGAAATCAGACAACAAATTTAAATGTGCCTACGAATGCAAAAACTACAACAGCGCGATTATTACTGTCTGCAATCGAGGTAAAACCCAAAGAGAAAGCTCAGGTGGTTGCTGTTATTGGAGACTCAATTACCGATGGAGCGACTGCAACCTTAGATGCGAATACGAGATGGACCGATTTTTTGGCTAAGCGTTTATCGCCACATCAAGTAGCGGTAATTAATAGCGGAATTTCAGGAAATCGACTGCTTACCGATGGTATGGGCGATAGTGTTTTAAAACGTTTAAACAATGAAATATTTCAATATTCAGGTGTTAAAACTTTAATCGTTTTAATTGGTATAAATGATATTTCATGGCCCGGCACAGCGTTTGCTCCTAAACAGCAAATACCTTCTTTTGAAGCCTTAACTAAAGGTTATCAGCGTGTTGTAAATGAAGCTCACAAGCAAGGTATTCAGGTGATTGGTGCAACTTTACTTCCGTTTTCTGGTGCTTTACCCAATACGCCTTTAGATAATTACTATCAACCCAACAAAGATCAATTACGTCAGCGCATTAACCACTGGATAAGAACCAGTCATACATTTGATGGTGTACTTGATCTTGATGAAGGCTTAAAAGATCCAAAACATCCCAATCGTTTAAATCCCATTTATGATTCTGGAGATCATTTACATCCTAATGATCGTGGCAATCAGCATATGGCGGAATTGGTAGATTTAGATCAAATTACTAAAAATTAATGATTGCCCCATCAGGTGAGCCTTTCATCTGATGGGAATAGCTATTTAGAAATCATAACTTGCTATCATGTTGAAGCGGTTATCCACCCCGTTTCGACCATCGAAAGTTTCTCGTTCGCCATATACATATTCAACACCTAAGGTAATTGGCTTGTATGGGTTATACATCATATTTACCCAGCCCTGCCAAAGCTGTTTGTTTTGAGTCGTACTATTATGCTGTAATTCGGCAAAACGGTTATCGTCTTTAGCCTTCATATAGCCATAAGCTAAAGTCGAGCGAATTTTTGGCGTGAATTGATGAGTTACCCCCAAAGACACCGTATCAAATTCATTGCTATGCATGTTGTTCTGCTCATCTATTGCATAGCCACTATTGCTCCACAATAAGAAACGTCCATCGCCTTTGACATGGTAATAATCGGCTTTAAGTAAAGTATCGGGTGTCATTTGGTATTTACCGCCGAAACCTACGCCCCAAGCCCATTCACTGTCATTATTGGTTCTTTTTTCTGCAACAAAACTACGGCCTGAAAGCATCGAACCATTGGCAAATTTATGATTTAAACGCCCCACTAAAGCAGGTAAACGCATTTTGTTATCTGGATCTGTTGCCGCAGTATATTTCGGGTCTTCAACTGATAGTGCAAAACTTGTATTTGCCGTTAAATTATCGCTATAGCGAACCATTGGCGATCTAAGTAAAGCACTGCCTACAAATGTTCCTGCATCGATTGTTTCTGGGTAATATTCAGGTGCAATGAATGTCGACCATGTTTGACCAATCAACCATTTATCAAAAGTTAAATAAGCATGACGTATACGGAACTGATCACGAGTAGCCGCCCCAAAAAAGTCCATTTCTAACTTTCCACCCACATCACCAGCAGTTGTTGGTGTTTTAAAATTCAATCCGAAACGAGTCACATAAACCGTACTGTGCAATTGGTCTTTTTGTGCAGATTCTTCTGGCGTATGTTCAAGTGGAACTCCACTAATATTGTTATACATCGTAGATGCACCCTTAATTTGGTAAGAAGCATCTGCTCGTATATAACCATATAAGTTAAATTCTGTACCCGATTTAGTTAATACTTGTTGTATGGATTGTGGAGCTTGAGTAGCCACAGGAGCAGCTTGTTCTACTCTTTTTTGAGCTAAAGATTTTTGAGCCTCCATATTAGTTTGTAGCATAGCTCGTAGTTCTTTTATTTCTTGGCGAAGTTGCTCTATTTCAGGGTTTACTTGGCCTGCAAAAGCAGAAGACATAAGCAGAGTCACAGAAACTGCCAACAAGCTTTTTTGAACCGTTGTATTTAAAATTTTCATCATGAAATTTTCCTTTAGACCTTTAAGTAGTCTTAAAAGTCTCGACATCCTTTTTGTTATGTATCTATCTAAAATAGATCCTTGAAAATTTGCCTTTCTTTCACAAGAAAGACGTTCCCTCATATTTTTTAGCCGTACCCTCCCTAGTGCAGCAAAAGCAACTTTTTAATTTTTCATTTTTTATATTCTCTTCCAGATTGAGAATATTCAGTTTTAAATCCTTATTTATATTCCACAATAGCATTATTTTTTTGCAATAAACCCTTGATAAGTCAAAATTTGCGTATATGGCTGTACGCTTTCAAAGCCTGTCTTTTCCAAAAGTTTTATATATCCTTCAGTCATTAAACTAAAAAAGTCCTCTGCCATACGCTCCAACATTTTTTGACATTGTTCTTCTGTTAACCCTTGAGCCAAACACAAATAACGTAATGCTTGAAGCTGCTGTGGATTTACACAAGTCATGAGGTCATAGGTAAGTAAAGGCGCTTTTTCTTTTAAGCGCTCATAAATATCCTTAAAGAAGGCTGGTTTTATGTCATCTGCAATAAAATGAGCCACAAGAATAGAAAGTGCAGCATCGAAACATGGTTCCAAAGGCAGTGCTGAAGTATCACCATGTACAAAAGTGACTTGGGTAGATTTACCTAAAAGTTCAACCTGCTCCTGAGCTTTTTGCAGCATGGTTAAAGATGGATCGACTGCTGTAAATTTCCAGTTTGAATGTCTTTTAAGTAAATATTCGAGTTCATAACCCGTACCACAGCCCACAATTAAGACATGAGCATCTGGTGGCAACACCGACTGTAAAATGGCATCCACCTGTAGATGGATGACTTCATAACCCGGAATTAATTTACGAATATGCGCATCATATCCTTCAACTACTTTAGGGCTATTAAAGTCTTTTGCCATTTTGTTTTATCCCTTTTAAAACTGCCTTTCGATTTATCATTTGCTGCACTTTGCCCCAAGCTTTTGGCTTATTTAGTCAAAGACATTTCCAGTTAAATTAAGCTCAGCTCGCATAATTTCCTGCAATTTAAACTTTTGTGCTTTGCCCGAAGCAGTCATTGGAAACTCATTAAAGAATCGGACATAGCGCGGCACTTTGTTATGAGAAATATGCTCTTTGCAAAATTGGCGAATGCTGTCTTCATCGACTTGGTGATGCTCATGCAAAATAATACATGCACAAAGTTCTTCACCATATTTCGCATCTGGCAAGCCAATCACCTGTACATCGCTTACATCTGGATGGGTATATAAAAAGTCTTCAATCTCTTTTGGAAAAAGGTTTTCTCCTCCACGAATCACGACATCTTTAATGCGGCCTTTAATTTTAATAAAACCGTCTTGATCCATCTCGGCAATATCACCCGTATGCATCCAGCCAGCAGCATCTATCACTTCACGGGTCTTTTCTTCTTCACCCCAATAACCGGCCATCACTGAATAACCACGAACGCATAACTCACCCAATGTGCCTTGCGGAACAATTTGTCCTTCTAAATCGACAATTTTAATTTCAACATGCGGATGAACATGCCCAACTGTGCTTACCCGTTTATCGATTGAATCGTTTACCGAACTCTGTACACTCACTGGCGAGGTTTCGGTCATGCCATAACAAATGGTAATTTCCGACATATGCATTCGGTCTATGACACGTTGCATAATTTCACGTGGACAAGGACTGCCTGCCATAATGCCTGTTCTTAAGCTCGACAGATCAAACTCATTAAACTGTTCATGCTCTAAAGTGGCAATAAACATGGTTGGTACGCCATAAGCTGCCGTACAACGTTCTTGATGAATCGCTTTTAAAGTTTCCAAAGGATTAAATACAGCCGATGGATATACCATGGTTGCCCCATGCGTTACACACGCTAAATTCCCCATCACCATGCCGAAACAATGAAATAAAGGTACAGAAATACAGACTTTATCTTGAGCAGTTAAACGGATGCCTTCACCGACAAAATAACCATTATTTAAAATATTATGGTGGGTCAACATGGTCCCTTTCGGGTTACCTGTTGTACCTGAGGTAAATTGGATATTAATAGTTTCATCAAACTGGAGCTGTCTGGCTAATTGTTTTAATTGTTCTAGCTGTTCAGAAGTTGGTGTAGTTAGTAAATCACTAAAGCGATGAATACCCGTGTGTTGTTGGTCATCAATTTTAATAACGAATTTTAAATGCGGCAGACGCTCTGAACTGAGCACTTTATCTGTACAGGTGGTTAACTCAGGGGCAATTTTTGTGAGTAATTCTTGGTAATCAGTCGTTTTGAATTGAGAAGCAATAATCAATCCTTTGCACGAGACTTTATTCAACACATATTCAAGTTCATGACTTTTATAAGCTGTATTCAGGTTAACTAAGATAATCCCTGCTTTAAAAGCCGCAAATTGGGTTACCGTCCATTCCACACAGTTAGGTGACCAAATCGCTAATCGATCTCCTTTTTTTAATCCCAATTTTAATAGGCTACAAGCAAAAGCGTTTACTTCATCTTGTAAAGCTTTATAGGTTAATCGTCTGTTTTGATGAAAACTGACAATCGCTTCCTTTTCAGCATATTGCCGACAGGCCTGATCAAATTGTTCACCAATGGTCATACCCAATAAGGGTTGTGTACTTGGTCCCGAGGCGTAGCTTAACCGTTCTTGTTGCATTGAATCATTCTCCTTGATTCTTCTAATTCTCTTCTTACCTGATCTAATTGTTGTTACTGCAACTACTTTTCCAAACTACTTATTTTGTGTCGTTTTATCCTTTATATGCCCTATTTCTTTTGCACAGCATCTACACAAAAGTCAGCAATCTGTTTTGAAAAATAGTCTTTGTGCGCATGATCAAACTTTGTATTTTGAGCTGGGTCTAGGGGTTCAACCACCACATAAGTCATAGCACCGACTACACAAAGTGCTGCTGTGTTTAAATCATCCAAGACAAACTCACCACTTGCATTTCCATCCGCAAGTATTTTTTTAATACTTTGTTTAATCAATTGCTTCACACGAAAACGCTCATGTTCAACCGTGGAATCGACAGGTTCAAACATGAGTGAATACGCAAGCTGAGGACTATTCAGTGCCCGTTTTACAAAAGTTGCCACCGCCTTGTGTAATTTCTGCTTTGCCGATAAGTCACTTTCGGTAATCGAATCGATGACCAATAGCTCTGTATTAATGGCATCAGACAAAACTTCTATTAGCACTTGGCTTTTATTATCGAAGTAGCGATAAACCAGTCCACTAGATACACCTGCTAGCTCTGCAATTGTTTGTATTTGTGCGTCCTTAAATCCTCCTTCTGAAATTATTTTTCTAGCTGAATTCAAAATCGATTTACGATTTTGCTCCATCCGCTCTTGCATTAAAGATGATCGTTTATAGCTCATAATTTATTCTCTAACAAATAAAATGAATTGTAAATCATTTTATGAATCTGTATTCACTTTTTCAAAAAATCATTGTATGTTACTTATCAAATACCCACAAAATATTTTATGGACAACAAATATAACCAATAGGATGAAAATATCATGAACCTACGCAGCTTGAATTTCGGTCTAGATGAAACTTTAATTGCGCTTCAAGATTCGATAGCCGCATTTTGTGCAAAGGAAATTGCACCAATTGCCCAACAAGTTGATCAAGACAACAAATTCCCTGCACATCTCTGGAAAAAATTCGGAGATATGGGCCTTTTAGGTATGACGGTTTCTGAAGAATATGGCGGTGCCAATATGGGTTATTTAGCTCATATTATTGCCATGCAAGAAATTTCTCGTGCTTCGGCAGCTATTGGCTTGTCATATGGTGCTCATTCTAATTTATGTGTAAACCAAATTAACCGTAACGGTAACGAGCAGCAAAAACAGAAATATTTACCAAAATTAATTTCCGGTGAATATGTTGGTGCCCTTGCCATGTCTGAGCCAAATGCCGGCTCTGATGTGGTCAGCATGAAATTACGCGCCGAGCAAAAAGGTGATCACTTTGTTTTAAACGGTTCAAAAATGTGGATTACCAACGGCGGTGATGCAGATGTACTGGTCGTTTACGCTAAAACTGATCCACAAGCTGGCCCTAAAGGCATGACCGCATTCTTGATTGAAAAAGGTATGAAAGGCTTTAGTCACGGCAACCACTTAGATAAGCTCGGTATGCGTGGTTCTAATACTTACCCACTGTTCTTTGACAATGTAGAAGTTCCTGCTGAAAACGTACTCGGTGGTGTGGGTAACGGGGTTAAAGTACTCATGAGTGGTTTGGACTATGAACGAGCAGTTTTAAGTGCCGGACCTTTAGGCATTATGGATGCTTGCTTAGATGTCGTTATTCCCTACTTGCATCAGCGTGAACAGTTTGGTCAGGCTTTAGGTGAATTCCAGCTTATGCAAGGCAAACTTGCCGATATGTATTCAACATGGCTTGCATGTAAAGCTCTCGTTTATGCGGTTGGTGCTGCCTGCGACAAAGCGGATCATGACCGCAGCTTACGTAAAGATGCTGCAAGTGCCATTTTATATGCTGCCGAAAAAGCAACATGGATGGCGGGTGAAGCAATTCAAACTTTAGGTGGCAACGGTTATATCAATGAATTCCCTGCTGGCCGTTTATGGCGCGATGCAAAACTTTATGAAATTGGTGCGGGAACTTCTGAAATTCGCCGTATGTTGATTGGCCGCGAACTTTTCAATGAAACCAAATAATAATTATAAATAAGGACGCATCTTATGAACCAATTACAAAGCAAGATTAATGTTCGAAGCGAAGACTTCAAAACAAACCAGCAAGCCATGCAAACATTGGTCACAGATCTCAAACAAGTTGCCCAGCGTATTGCTTTAGGCGGCGGTGAAAATGCCCGTCAAAAACATTTGGCTCGAGGTAAACTTTTACCTCGTGAACGTATTGATCAACTGATTGATGTCGGCACGGCATTTTTAGAAATTGGTCAATTGGCAGCGTACAACGTTTACGAAGATGATGTTCCTGCTGCGGGTGTGATTGCTGGTATTGGTCAGGTCAACGGCGTAACTTGCATGATCGTTGCCAACGATGCAACGGTTAAAGGCGGAACGTATTACCCCCTTACGGTTAAAAAGCATTTACGCGCACAAGAAATTGCTGAACAAAATCACTTGCCTTGTATTTATTTGGTAGATTCTGGCGGTGCTTATTTACCAATGCAAGATGAGGTTTTCCCAGACCGCGATCACTTCGGGCGTATTTTCTATAATCAGGCACGTATGTCGAGCTTAGGTATTGCTCAAATTGCCGTGGTGATGGGTAGTTGTACCGCAGGTGGTGCTTATGTGCCTGCCATGTCTGATGAAACCATTATTGTCCGTAATCAAGGTACGATTTTCTTAGGCGGCCCTCCTTTGGTAAAAGCTGCAACGGGCGAAGTGGTAAGCAGTGAAGATTTAGGCGGTGGCGATGTACATACACGTCTTTCAGGTGTAGCTGACCACTTAGCTGAAAATGATGAACATGCCATTGCGATTGCGCGAAACATTGTTGCTAACTTAAATAAAAAGCCAAATGAGTTAAACAAGCAAATTGATGAGCCACTGTTTGATGCCTCGGAACTCTATGGCGTGGTGCCAAGTGATGCGCGTAAACCTTTCGATGTGCGTGAAGTCATTGCACGTATTGTAGACGGCTCTCGTTTTGATGAGTTTAAAGCCCGCTTTGGCTCAACACTTGTAACAGGTTTCGCTTCTCTCTACGGCATGCCAGTCGGGATTATTGCCAATAACGGAATTTTATTTTCCGAGTCTGCTCAAAAAGGCGCGCACTTTATTGAACTGTGCACACAGCGCAATATTCCATTGTTATTTATACAAAACATTACTGGCTTTATGGTTGGTCGCCAGTATGAAAATGAAGGGATTGCCAAACACGGCGCTAAACTGGTGATGGCAGTTGCCACTGCAAATGTACCTAAACTCACCCTGATTATTGGTGGTTCATTTGGTGCAGGTAACTACGGTATGTGTGGTCGCGCTTATTCACCACGCTTTTTATGGACTTGGCCGAACTCTCGTATTTCAGTAATGGGCGGCGAACAAGCAGCGAGCGTACTTTCGACTTTAAAACGTGACCAGATTGAGCAAAAAGGTGCCCAGTGGTCAGCGCAAGAAGAAGACGAATTTAAACAACCGATTCGTGAACAATACGAGCGTCAAGGTCATCCATACTATGCGTCTGCCCGCCTTTGGGATGACGGTGTCATTGACCCAGCGCAAACTCGTCAGGTACTTGGTTTAAGTTTGGCTGCGGCCATGAACGCTCCAATCCAGCCAACCAAATTTGGCGTGTTCCGCATGTAAGAGGTGTATATGAGCTATCAATTTTTACAACTCGAACAACAAGGTCAGGTTGCCTATGTTTGGCTGAACCGCCCTGAATTACACAATGCTTTTAATACGACAGTCATTGAAGAGCTGCATGCCTGCTTTAAGCAAATCAATACACGTGATGATATACGTGTGGTCGTTCTAGCGGGTCGCGGCAAAAGCTTTTCGGCAGGTGCCGACCTCAACTGGATGAAACAGGCAGGTCAGGCATCTTCAGCTGAAAATGAAGCAGATGCATTAAAACTTGCGCAAATGCTTGATGCACTTGCAACACTTAAACAACCGACTATTGCCCGCGTGCATGGCATTGCCTTTGGCGGTGGTATAGGCTTGGCGTCGGCATGTGATATTTGCATTGCCAGCACCGATGCCAAATTTGCTACGTCTGAAGTTCGTTTAGGACTTGCTCCATCAACCATTAGTCCCTATGTGATTCGTGCGATTGGTGCAAGACAAGCCTCTCGTTATTTCTTAACTGCCGAGCGGATTTCAGCACGTGAAGCCAAACATATTGGTTTGGCACACGAAGTGGCAGATGCCGAAGACTTAGATAAAAAAGTTCAAGAAATTATTGATGCTCTATTACTCGGTGGCCCGCACGCTCAAACGGCCTCCAAACAACTCATTCAAATGGTGAGCAACCAGACCATGAGCAATGACTTGCTGCAACAGACAGCACATCATATTGCTCAAGTTCGTCAAGGCAGTGAGGCAAAAGAAGGTCTGAGTGCCTTTTTAAATAAACAGCAGCCTGCTTGGGTTTCTAACTCGAATAACAACAATTAAGGACGATCATCATGTTTGAAAAGATTTTAATTGCGAACCGTGGCGAGATCGCCTGCCGCGTAATTCGTACAGCTAAAAAATTAGGTATTAGAACGGTTGCCGTTTACTCAGATGCAGACGCAAATGCACAACACGTCAAACTTGCAGATGAAGCGGTTTATATTGGTCAGTCCCCTGCCACACAAAGTTATTTACAGGTTGATCGTATTATTCAAGCTGCCATTGATACAGGTAGCCAAGCGGTTCACCCAGGCTACGGCTTCCTTTCTGAAAATGACCAGTTTGCACTCGCTTGCCAACAACACAACATTTGCTTTATTGGCCCGCCAGTGGATGCCATTTTAGCGATGGGCTTAAAAGCAACCTCGAAAGCTTTAATGGAAAAAGCAGGTGTCCCTTTAACGCCGGGCTATCACGGAACTAACCAAGATGCCGGCTTTTTAAAGCAACAGGCAGACCGAATTGGCTATCCTGTTTTAATTAAAGCCAGTGCGGGCGGCGGTGGTAAAGGCATGAGTCTGGTTGAACGCAGTGAAGATTTTCTGCATGCCTTAGCCTCTTGTAAACGTGAAGCCAAATCGAGCTTTGGTAATGATGATGTCTTGATTGAGCGTTATGTGATTCAACCGCGCCACATTGAAGTGCAAGTGTTTGGCGATACACATGGCAACTACGTACATTTGTTTGAACGTGATTGTTCGGTACAACGCCGTCACCAAAAAGTGCTAGAAGAAGCCCCTGCTCCACAAATGCCAAGCGAAAAGCTCGATGCAATGCGCCAAGCTGCAATTGATGCTGCACGCGCCGTAAATTATGTTGGTGCAGGTACGGTCGAGTTTATTGTAGAACAAGACGGTACGGCGTATTTCATGGAAATGAATACCCGTCTGCAAGTCGAACATCCTGTTACTGAAATGATTACAGGTGAAGACTTGGTCGAATGGCAACTTCGTGTGGCTTATGGTGAACCTTTGCCTAAACTACAAAACGAATTACGCATTCACGGACATGCGCTCGAAGCACGTATTTACGCTGAAGAACCTGAAAAAGGCTTTTTACCTGCTATTGGTAAAATCGACTATTTGCACTACCCAACTCAAAACCAATATGTGCGTGTAGACAGCGGTATTGTTGAAGGCGATGAAATCACGACGTATTACGACCCGATGATAGCTAAACTCATTGTATGGGGTAAAAACCGTGAAGCTGCGCTTATTCAAATGCAAAATGCTTTGAGCCAATTCCATGTCGATGGCTTAGGCAACAACATTGCTTTTCTTGAAAAGATTGTACGTAGCGAATCATTTAAACAAGCTAAGCTTGATACCAACCTGATTCAGCGTGAACAAAACTTCTTGTTTAGTCCTGAAGAAATTAAACCAGAACTGGTAGTGGCAGCGGCATTTATTGGGTTTCTAAGCAAACTTAATAACAACAGCTCAAACCAAAAACAGCTTTGGCAAGCTCAACCGCTTTGGCGTTTAAATATTACCTATCAACACAGTATTAAACTGAATTATTTAAATCAAAATATTCAAATCAAATTTGCCTCAAATGAAGATGGCTTCACCGCAGAATATAACGGTCAAAGCTACCCGATTTCAGGTCAATTGCTTGATGCTCATACTGCCTCTGTTCAAATTGGTGGGACTCAGCAAAAGCTGTCTTTTAACCAAAGTCAGCAAGGCATTACCTTGTTCCAAAATGGACAAAGTTATAAGTTTGCTTATATTCGTCAAGACTTTAATCAAGCAGATAGCCAAGCTGACGAAGGCCACCTAAAAGCACCAATGCCGGGTGTGGTCACGCAAGTGCTAGTCAGTGCAAATCATAGCGTGAAAAAAGACGATATTTTAATGACGCTTGAAGCCATGAAAATGGAATATACCATCCGCGCCCCTAAAGATGGTGTGATTGTAGATTCCTACTTCCAAGTCGGTGATCAGGTCAAAGCTGGTGATGAGCTTGTGGAATTTCAGCCTGCACAGGAGGAAGTTGCATGAGTGAGTTTGTCAAAATCGTGGAGGTCGGTCCCAGAGACGGCCTCCAAAACGAAAAGCAGGCTTTAACTGTCGAACAGCGCTTAAATTTCATTAATGACCTAATCGGTGCGGGCTTAAAATCGATTGAAGTCGGTTCATGCGTTTCGGCAAAATGGGTGCCGCAAATGGCTCAAAGTGATGAGCTATTTAAGCTGTTACCCCAAACAACCGATGTGCAATTTAGCCTGCTCACTCCAAATATTAAAGGTTTTGAAACTGCTCAAGCCGTAGGATGCAAAGAGGTTGCGGTGTTTACCGCAGCTTCTGAAAGTTTTACCCGTAAAAATATTAACTGCTCAATCGAGGAAAGCTTTGAAAAATTTAGTGATGTCATGAGTGCGGCAAAAGCCCATAACATCCGTGTACGCGGTTATGTCTCTTGTATTGTCGATTGCCCTTATGAAGGTCCAATTGCTCCTGAGCAAGTGGTGAAAGTGGTTAAACGACTCCATGACATGGGTTGCTATGAAGTGTCTTTAGGTGAAACCATTGGCACCGCAACACCAGATCGCGTTCAAAAGGTATGGCAAGCCTGTCTTGCTGAGCTCGACAGCAAGGTTTTAGCCGGCCATTTCCACAACACCTATGGCATGGCGATTGCCAATATTTATCAGTCTTTACAGCAAGGTATTCGCGTTTTTGACTCGTCTCTTGCAGGACTTGGGGGTTGCCCTTATGCCAAAGGCGCCTCAGGTAATGTATCGACCGAAGATTTGTTTTATTTACTATCCCACATGGGTTTTGAAACTGGCATTAATTTAGAAAAACTGATGCAAGCCAGCCAAAATATTAGCAATGTATTAAACCGAAAAAGCTTGTCGAATTATGCAAATGCTTACTGGCAAACCAAGTGTGCCTAGTCATCAATTAAAGTAGCTCAGCATCTGGTATAAAGCTGAATATTAGGTGAAATACCAGATCATCCTATCTCATCTTTATCTCATTCTGTTCAGGAATTGGGACTCAATCCCTCATGCAATTTTTTTAAAATCTGTTATTTATCTTTGTATTAAATGCCTCTTTCAAAAGAAGCATTTTCTACCTTATTTTTATTCTAATCCGTATTATTCTTCATCCTTTTTCAATTGTAATCCTTAAAAAATTTATCTCATTATTTATAAAAATAAGATGCATCCATTTCAATTCTTGGAGAAATATATTCTTCTACCCAATCTAACCATGCACGTGTTTTGGCATCAATAAAATGGCGTGAAGGCAATAAGGTATAAACCCCGATATCAGGTGAACGCCACTCTGGCAAGATATGACATAATCTTCCATTCTGAACTGCATCTAAAGCCGAAAACATCGGCAATAATGCGATGCCCATATCCTGTTGTACCACATCTAATAATAACTCAGGGTTATCTGCAATGAGTTGCCCACCAATGTCGATTTGGTAAGACTCACCACTTGTATTTAATAAGTGCCAATCTGGTGTAATAGACGGATTTACCAAGCGTAAACAGGCATGATTTTTTAGATCTTCGGGGGACTCAGGTACCCCATGTTTTTCTAGGTAAGCAGGTGATGCACATAAAACAGAAAAAATAGTGCCAATTCTGCGTGCAACAAACCGTGAGTCTGTTAATGATTCAGTCAGATAAAGGCTAACATCGACCCCTTTTGCCAACAGGTCCGGAACGTATTGTGAAGTCGTATATTCCACGGTTAATTCGGGGTAATGTTTACAAAACTCGGCCATCACTGGAAAAACATAATGATGCCCAAAGCTACCCATACTTAATACGCGTAAACGGCCTTTGGGTTTAGAAGCCGTTCCGGTGACTTCTGATTCTGCTTCATCCACCATTGAAATGACTTGGCGACAGCGCTCTGCATAAGTCGCACCAATATCAGTGAGGGCCTGCTGGCGCGTTGAGCGTTGTATTAATTTTGTACCTAAGCGTGTTTCTAGCTCGCTGATAAGACGTGAAACCTGTGCTGTGGTCAGATCCATCTGCTCAGCTGCTGCTGTGAAACTCCCGCTATCAATCACTTTCAGGAATGCATGCATTGCATGCAATAGTCCACCATCGAGATTTTTGCGCATAACGTAAATATCTTTTCCTAAATTACGGATTGTTGCACCAGTTTAGATCAACCACAATGACTAAATGTACATACATTGGCACTAATTCTTTTTTAAGAAGAGGAACCGATCTTTTTTATTTCGTATGTCACTTGCTCCAAATATTCAACTGGATGTTGAAAAAAAGAAAGTAGTCCGAGCTACTAAAAATTCTAAGGAGATATAAATGAATATAGCTACAAAAGTCACTCCAAATATTATTGCAACAAAGGATGTGTCACTTGAAGATAAATATGTAAGTGATAACGGTACAGCATTTATGACCGGCATTCAGGCACTTGTTCGGTTGCCTCTTGCCCAAACTCGCCGTGACGCGATCAATGGTTATCATACTGCTGGTTTTATTTCTGGTTATCGTGGTTCCCCTATTGGTAACTATGATAATTTCCTTTGGCAAGTTGAAGGATTACTTAAATCCCATAATGTCGTATTTCAACCTGGTGTAAACGAAGACTTGGCTGCTACCGCAATCTGGGGTACACAACAAGCAAATCTTTCAGGTCAAGGCAAATATGATGGAGTGTCTTCATGGTGGTATGGTAAAGGCCCGGGTGTTGACCGTTCAGGCGATGTACTCCGCCATGCTAACTTAGCTGGTACCTCTGAACGTGGTGGTGTCGTTGCTTTATTTGGTGATGACCACTCATGTAAATCTTCTACAGTTCCCCACCAGTCTGAACATGTCATGATTGGTTGCGGTATTCCAATTTTCTACCCAACATCCGTTCAACAAATTTTAGACTTTGGTGTTCACGCCATTGCTGTTTCACGTTTTTCCGGTCTTTGGACTTCCATGAAGCTGGTCAGTGAAATTGTAGAAACTTCCGCTTCAGTTCATGTCGACTTAGCCCGTGTTACTCCTGTTATACCAGAAGATGTCAATTTCCCAGAGGGTGGCGTTAATATTCGTTGGCCAGATCATGGCATCCAACAAGAAGAACGTCTTTATAAATATCGCTTACCTGCTGTTTTGGCCTATGCCCGTGCGAATAAAATCAACACCGTTGCATGGCCTTGTGAAAATGCCCGTATCGGTATTGCTGCAAGTGGTAAAGGTTATTTAGATACCATTGAAGCCCTACGTATTTTAGGTATTGAAGATGAAACTGCCCAACAGCTTGGGCTACGTGTTTATCAAGTTGGTCTGATTTGGCCTTTAGAACCACAAGGCATTCGTGAATTTGCCGAAGGTTTAGAAGAGCTAATCGTTATTGAAGAAAAACGACCAATTCTTGAAACACAAATTAAAGATGAGTTGTACTCACTTCCTGATGACAAACGTCCTCGTGTTATTGGTAAAGCAACTGACGGCAAAGGTGAATGGAGTACCTCTATTGAAGAAGCACCACTCATTGGACACTATGAGTATCAGCCTGAACCGATTGCAAAAATGTTGGCTGCTCGCTTCTTAAAACTTGATATTCCATCAAGCTTAAAAGTACAAATTCAAAGCAGAATCGACTTACTGCTAAAAGCAGAGCAAGAATCAAAACGTGTGATTGACCTTGCTGAACGTAAACCGTATTTCTGTAGTGGTTGCCCACATAACTCATCAACAGTCGTTCCTGAAGGTAGCCGTGCACTCGGTGGTATTGGTTGCCACTATATTGCTGTTTCGCTTGATCGTGGCACGGAAACATTCTCTCAAATGGGTGGTGAAGGTGTAAGTTGGGTCGGTGCATCGCCTTTTACCAATGAAAAACACATTTTTGCTAACCTTGGTGATGGAACCTATTTCCACTCAGGTTACTTAGCAATTCGTCAGTCTATTGCTGCAAAAACCAATATCACCTATAAAATCCTCTACAACGACGCTGTCGCTATGACAGGCGGTCAGCATGTAGATGGTCATTTGAGTGTTGCACAATTAACTCGTCAGCTCGATGCCGAAGGTATTAAAAAACAAGTCATTGTGACTGATGAAATCAAACTGTTAAATGAAGAAGACGGTATTGCACCAGGTGTAGAAATTCGCCACCGTAATGAGCTTGATGCAGTTCAACGTGAGCTGCGTGAAATTTCAGGTGTAACCGCTTTAATTTATGTACAAACCTGTGCCAGTGAAAAACGCCGTCGCCGTAAACGTGATGCTTACCCTGACCCAGCTGAACGTTTATTCATTAATACCGATATTTGTGAAGGCTGTGGCGACTGTTCTAAAAAATCAAACTGTTTATCTATTGAGCCAGTAGAAACAGCATTAGGTACTAAACGTCAAATTAACCAAAGTAGCTGTAATAAGGACTTCACTTGTGCTGAAGGGTTCTGCCCAAGCTTTGTGACTGTTCATACACGTGATATGAAACGTCCTGCTAAATTTGAAGGTATTAGCGCAGGATGGCCAACATCACCCGTTATTCCTCAGTTATATGATGTTCCAAGTCGTATTATGGTCGGCGGTATTGGTGGTACGGGTGTTGTGACTATCGGTGCACTTCTTGGTATGGCAGCTCACCTAGAAGGCAAAGCAACACGTGTTATGGATATGGCAGGTCTTGCGCAAAAAGGTGGTACGGTTTATTCATACGTACAACTTGCAGCAAGTGATGAGCAAATTTCTTCGACCAAAATTCCAGCAGGTCAATGTGAATTACTCATTGGTGCAGATGCAGTAGTTGCTGGTAGTGGTGCAGCCCTCTCTCGCTTAAAAGAAGATGCCCTAGTCATTGTAAATGAAGACAGCACCCCTACTTCTGAGTTTATTAAATCTCGTGACTGGTATGCACCTATTACCGATTTAATTGATCGTCTTCGTGGTCGTGTTCGTCAAGGTCAACTGGTTTCTCTACCAGCGGCTCGCATTGCCACACTACTCTTAGGTGATTCAATTTATACCAACCAGTTATTACTCGGTATGGCATGGCAATCTGGTCGCATTCCGCTATTACGTGAAAGTATTGAAAAAGCAATTCGCCTAAATGGTACGGCTGTTGAAAAGAACCTCGAAGCTTTCCGTGTGGGTTGTCATCTTGCAAGTGACCCGACTTTAGCTGGACGTTTACTTGCGGCAATGCCAAAAACCAAAACTCCGCAAACTTTGGCTGAACTTGTTGAAGACCGTTCTGCTCGTCTAACAGACTACTGGAATGAAGCTTATGCAGCTAAATACCGCACACTTGTAGAATTGGCAGCTAAAAAGTTACCAGAAGAGTTAACAGGTACGATTGCAACTCAGCTTTACAGAGTTATGGCTTATAAAGATGAATATGAAGTTGCACGTCTACTAACAGGTAAAAGCTTCAAAGAATCGATTGAAACCCAATTCGGTAAAGGCTTACGTTTAACGTATCATCTTGCTCCGCCAGCGTTACTTGGTGGTCTGAAAAATGTCCGTAAACGTGCGTTTGGTTACTGGATGCGTTTCCCGATGATGATGCTCGCTCGCTTACAATGGCTTCGTGAAACTTTCCTTGACCCATTTGCGCGTCAAGAAGAACGTCAACACGAACAAGCTTGGCGTGACCGTTACATCGCATTTGTTGAAGCACTTGTTGAGGCACCAGACAATCATAACTTGGCAGTTGCTGAACAAATTGCAAAATTACCGGCAGAAGTCCGTGGTTATGAGCATATCAAAATGAAAGCAATGGACGCTGCAAAACAACGTTGGGATGAGCTTACGCCAACATTGCTAAAAGTCCGTAACTAACAATTAAATCTCAATAAAAAAGTCATCCTTGGGGATGACTTTTTTATTGGCTCAAAAATTTATTTAGTCATTTTACGTAAAGTCAAAATCTGCTCGCTTCGTCCAAATGGACCATACACATCATGTAAAACTGCACTGGTTAAACCAATGCCATCCGAACCATATTGCTGAACGGTTTCCAGACCTAACCATTTACCTTGCGGATAACGGTGCATGTGAATTTGTAAATCAAGATTTGGAAAGCCCCAAGTAAATTCTCCTTCTTGTCTTGGGACAATGCCGTTTGCGGTATCTACCATGCCAATTAAATGCGCAAAATCTGTGGTCGGCTGGCCTTCAACCATTTCTTTATCATTGTTTAGCCAAACAATGCCTTTGCCCGCGCGGTGCTGATCATCAGTTTTAGTGACTAATGTCTGGATAAAACCACCCGGCCATCTTTTCATGCCTGTCCATTCGGTAAAGATATCTGGATGATGAATTGGTTGATCTTCAAGTCCCGCAATCTCGGAACTGTCTTGAGTGCACATGCGCCATGCTCTAGCCACAATACAAGTTTTACCTTGTGCTTGTAGTTCTGCTTCAATCAATTCAATCGTTTTACCGGCACGAATGACATGTGTTTTAATCGTAAATTCACCAAATGCAATCAATCCAAAGATATCAAAACTAATTCGACCAATTCGCATATCTTGTCGTGGTGAAAACTGTTCTAACTCTACTGCGATCACGCCACTTGCAGGCGCCATATGCTGTTCATGAGGATTCCATGCCCCTTGTGCATGAACAGTTGAGCAATAATGAGCAATCACTTCACCTTGAGGACCAATTGTTCTATTCAGTAATTGATAATAAGCATTCATGATTTTCTTTCCTTAGTCTTTGTCCAACATCAATATTTGATGAAAATTCACGTTTTAATGCTTATGTTAACCCTCTATTTATTTGACTCAACTGGTTTTTCCTACCAAAAACTGATGAGTCTAAATTTACAAATTTAATCACTAGGTAAAATTTCGCATGTCAATTTTACCCAGTGATTCTAAAACTTACCATTCACTAAAATGCAAAAGCATCTTGATCGAGCTCCATCACAGTATCAGCTCCAGACTCAATAGAAGCGGCATGGCTCTGTGTACGATGTAAAAGCTTTTGATAGAAAAACTTAGCAGTCGTTAATTTTGCTTTATAAAAAGCTTCTTCTTGTGTACCCGATGCTAATTTTTCATGGGCAACTTGTGCCATTCGCGCCCACAAATACGCGAACACGACGTAACTAGAAAAATAAAGATAATCTACTGAAGCAGCCCCTATTTCTTCTGGGTTGTGCTTGGCTTTCTCTGCAATAGATTTGGTCAGTGACAGCGATTGCTGCTTAAGCTCAGCTAGTTTTTCTAAATAAGGTTTTAAGACTTCATTTGATTGGTGCTGTCTAATAAACTGATCAATTAAATCGGTCATATTTTTTAAAAGTTTGCCTTCCGACTTGAGGACTTTACGTGCCAGCAGATCTAAAGACTGAATCTCGGTTGTACCTTCATACAATGTCGAGATACGTGCATCACGTACAATTTGCTCCATGCCATGCTCAACAATAAAGCCATGACCACCAAATACTTGAACACCATGCTTTGCAGACTCATTACCCGACTCTGTTAAAAAGGCCTTAGCAATGGGTGTTAAAAAAGCCAATAATTCATCGGAGTGTTTTTGCTGTACCTGATCGTTTGAGCTTTCGACAATATCGACATGCTGAGCCAGAAAGTAAGCCAGTACACGGCCACCTTCAGAAAAAGCTTTTTGTGTCATTAACATTGAACGTACAGCGGGATGCACGATAATTGGGTCGGCATTTTTCTCAGGATATTTAGGACCAGATAACGAACGCATAGCGAGACGCTCTTTGGCATAACTTAATGCGCCTTGAAATGAAATTTCAGAAGCAGCGAGCCCTTGTACGGCTGTTCCAATACGTGCGGTATTCATAAAGGTAAACATACAATTGAGCCCACGATTTTCAGGACCAATTAAATAACCTTTCGCGCCATCAAAATTCAGTACACAGGTGGCATTGCCATGAATCCCCATTTTATGTTCAATCGCACTACAAACGACTTTATTACGGTCCAGCACCAGACCATCATTACTCACATTAAATTTAGGCACAATAAATAAAGAAATACCTTTAGTCCCTGCAGGTGCCTGAGGCAAACGGGCTAAAACAATATGAATAATATTTTCAGAAAGATCATGTTCTCCTGCTGAAATAAAAATCTTTTCACCTGTAATTGAGTAACTACCATCCTGATTTGGCTCTGCTTTTGTTCTAATTAACCCAAGGTCTGAACCTGCATGTGATTCGGTTAAACACATGGTTCCGGTCCAAACACCGCTAATGAGTTTAGTCAAAAACTTCTGTTTTTGTTGCTCGGTCCCATGGTGCTCAATTGTTCTCATTGCACCATGAGACAACCCCGGATACATTGCCCAAGCCCAATTGGAACCACATAACATTTCAGAAATCGCAATCCGCAGCAATGTCGGTAAACCTTGCCCACCATATTCCGGATCGGCGGTTAATGAAGTAAACCCAAGCTCGGCATATTTTTGGTAGGCTTCTTTAAAACCTTTCGGCGTTGTCACCACACCTTGATTTAAATGACAGCCTTCTTGATCGCCATTTTGGTTAATCGGTGCCAATTCATTTTCACAAAAATCTGCTGCTGCCTCTAAGTATTGATCAATTAATTCTCGATTTACGCTTTCCTGATATTTGCTTAAACCTTGATAGTTCTGTTCTGTTTGAAGCATTTCATGCAGTACAAATTGCATATCGCGTAATGGAGCTTTGTATAAAGGCATAGTTTTTTCCTTTCACCTCTCTGCCTGTGTCATGGGCAGATAACGTTTTTCCTTAAAATGGACTTTTATTGTTTCAATCTCATCAAAATATCAAAAAATTTCTTATAGCAAAATATATTTTCACTAATTTAGTAAAATTATCGTAACTTAGCCATAGGAATAAAATATAGATATATGTTTTAAATACAAATATAAGATAAAAAGTTATTAGTCTCGTTTTAAGTAGAATAAATTTATATTTTGTATTGCAAAATTTTATTCCGTAAAAAATCAATTTATAGTATGGTGATTAGACTGCTTAATCATGCAAGGACGATTTATGGAAAGCCCGAAATACACAGGTCTTGAGTTTTTAACCGCTTTAAAAAATGGTGAAGTTTCTCCATCACCTATGGCTCACACCATACCGATGGAACTCGTTGAAGTTTCCGAAGGTAAAGCAACTTATAAAGTTACTCCTCGCAAAGAACATAGAAATATACAAGGCGGTGTACACGGCGGCTTTTGTGCCACAGCTTTAGATACGGCGACAGGCAGTGCGGCCCATACCCTACTTGAACATGGTGTTGGCTATGGAACCATTGATTTAAATGTAAAAATGATCCGCCCTATGCAGGTTGATACGTCTTACTATGCGACGGCCGAGTTGATCAATGCGGGCCGCAATATTATTAGTACCCAAGGTAAAATCGTAGATGAGAACGGCAAAGTGTATGCTTTTGCTTCGGCAACCTTAATGATTATTCGCAAATAATAAAATATCTAAGCTCCTATTTATGGAGCTTTTTCTTGCTTTGCTATCTTGTTCATTTCATAAAAATCTAAGCGATCAATCACGAAACTCAGCATTGCCATCGCTAAACCTAAGGCTGCACATGCTTCCCATCCCCAATGTTTCCAAGCATACACCGCAATAAAAGAACCTAAGGCGGCTCCGCCAAAATATAAGGTCATATAAATTGAATTAATACGGGAACGTGCCTCGGCCGAAATCCGGTAAACCAGATTTTGGTTGAGCACATGAAATGCTGATAAACCAAAATACGCCATAACTACACCAACAGCATAGGCAAGCAGAGACTGCTGTGCAAAAAATAGTGGTATCCATGCACTCATTAATAACCCCATGCAAATTACTGCAATTTTATTTTCAAGGCCTGCTGCAATTTTCTTGCCTGCCCATGGAGTCGCAAACACGCCAGCCAAGCCAACAATACCAAATAAACCGATCTGGAAATCGTTAAAATGATAAGGCTCATTCGCCAAAATAAAAGTCATAGTGGTAAAAATGAGAGCCAAAATACCAAAGCCAATTCCCCCTGCCAAACCACGGCGTAGTAAATGAGGCTGATGAACAGCTAAGGAAAATAGCGAACCATAAATCTGTAGAATATTGAGCTGATGGGATTTCCGCGCAACTGGTAATTTCACCCACATCACCCAAGCAAACACCAAAATGACAATTCCGCTAATTAAATAAACCGCATGCCAAGACCAAACTGTAGAAAGTAAGCCTGCAATAGAACGTGCCAATAATATTCCCAAGAACAAACCACTCATGAGGGTGCCTACAACTTGAGGGCTTTTTTTCGGGCTGGCTAAACCTGCGGCAAAAGGAACTAAAACTTGAGTCGCAATCGAAAAGAATGTAGCTAAAAAGGTAAAGCCATATAAAGCTGGCAAGGTTTGACTTAAGGATAGCCCTACTTGTGCAAGCCCCGTACAACACATGAGCAGGCAAATATAACTACGCTTTTCAAAAAAGTCGCCTAAGGGAACTAATATAAAAAGGCCAACTGCATATGACAGCTGGCTAATCACAATAGTTAAAGCGACCTGATCGGCATTGACTTTTAATGCTTCTGCAATGGAATAGATTAAGGGCTGATTATAATAGTTTGAACCCGCACAAATTCCACATGTCATTGCCATGATAAAAATAAAGCTTTTTGACAGTATATTTTCTGCATTGGGCTCAACTATTTTTTCCATTTTTAATTACGCCCTATTTTAGAATTTATACATTGATACAAAGTTTATGCGTGACACATCAGCGGTTCGGCCATCGAACACTTCACGTTTGCCTTGGTGATATTCCATCCCAATATCCATTTGCTCAATTGGAGAATAAAAGACGTTAGCAGCATAGTCCGTTAAGCGTTTATTAGCATCTGGGTTAAGTTTGGCATAAGCCGTGTCATCATCATAATCAAACATTGAAGCCGATAAGTTCGCACGCCATTGCTCATTAAATTTATATGAATAGCCAATATTGATACTATTCAACTTATTCATCACCAAATCTGTTTTGTCTTCGTTTAAGGAGAAATCTCCCGCAGCATTTAAACTTGTTGAATTTGCCAGTCCACTCTGAGTGGTGTACGGCATAAATTTTTGATCACCGACTATATATTGATAATTTGCTTGTAGCGATTGTTGTGGCGTGAGTTGATATTTTAAGCCGCCTCCAGCACCCCAGCTTACTTTCTTCACCGTAGCAGTTGCGACATCTACGGATTTTTCATTGATAAAACCTTGCGCAAGAGCAGTTAAAGGCCCTTGTTTAAAAGTATAGCGCCCCGTTAAAGATGGCAATGCCGAGACTCTCGAACCTGTATATTCCAAAGCTACTTTTAAATCATTATTGGCATCAATTTTCCAGTCATAGCGAATTTGAGGAGTACGCGTATAGGAAGTTCCCACAAATTGGGTGTAATCAACAGCTTCTGTACGGGTTTCCATGTTAGACATGAGTGACCATGTTTGACCAAAGGTCCAGTCTTTATAAGTGAAAAAAGCATGACGGATACGGAATTTACCATCCCCCGTTCCCATGTTAGAGCTATCAAAGAAATCGGCTTCAATATTTCCCGTCACAGCTTTATTTGGGCTATTAAAATAAACACCGAGTCGGCTTGCATTAATCATGGCATCAGAGCGTGCATGATTCGAACGTTTTTCATTTTCAAAAGGTGTTCGGTACAGACTGCTGGTCGTTCTACCACCCGAGTCAGGTGATGATTTAAAATCAACCGCTGCATCAATACGGGCAATACCGTAAACCTTAACGTTATCCGTCCAAGTAACCCATGAAGGAGCAATAGGCTTTTCTGTTACCGTTGCTTTAGTTTTTTCAATGTTCTCTTCGATCTTAACCTGTTTGACCTGTAAATTATTTTGAGTTTGTTTCTGAGCAGCAAGTTCTGCTTTTAATTTTTGCAGCTCGGTTTCTAGCAAATTAATTCTTTGTTCTGTGGTATCTGAAGAATTTGCAAAAATAGTCCCTGAAGCCGCAGCGCAAGCTGCAGCTAAAATTAATTTTTTCATCTTTTAATCCTTAAAGAAGCGTTTTTTCCGTGTGTATTTAGGCTACACGTGCATCGATTAGTTCACAGTCAGTGACTGCCTGTAATTCATCAAAAGTTAAGCCGTCTACCATTTCCTTGACGTAAGCTTTTTGGTCTTTGAGTTCAATAATGCATAAATCGGTATAAATACGGTTGACACATTGTTCACCCGTTATTGGATAGCTCAGTTCTTTTACAATTTTGGGCTCACCTTTTTTAGTCACATGCTCCATATAGACATAAATCGTTTTTGCACCGACTGCCAAATCCATAGCACCGCCAACTGCAGGTACATCATCTGCTTTACCGGTATGCCAGTTTGCCAAGTCTCCATTGACCGCAACTTGGAATGCACCAATCACGCAAATGTCCAAATGACCGCCACGCATAATGTCAAATGAGTCACCATGATGCATAAAGCATCCACCATCTAACAAAGTGACAAGTTCTTTTCCGGCATTTACCAGATCTTCATCTTCCTCACCCGGTTGTGGTGGAGGTCCAAAAGCCAAAACACCATTTTCCGAATGTAAAAAGATTTCTTTGTCTTTTGGCAAGAATTTAGCAACGTTGGTCGGTAAGCCAATACCTAAATTGACATAAGAACCTTCCGGAATGTCATTGGCAATGAGTTTGGCAATATCTTCACGAGAACGCTTTTGAACTGACATTAGATATCTCCTACTTTTACAACGTGCTGAACAAAAATTCCCGGTGTAATAATGCACTCTGGGTCAAGCGTTCCTAGCTCTACGGTGTCATTCACTTGAACAATCGTGGTCTTGGCGGCTTTTGCCATAATTGGTCCAAAATTGCGAGCCGCTTTGCGGTAAGTTAAATTGCCCCAGCGGTCGGCTTTATCGGCATAAATCAGTGCAAAATCAGCTTCAAGTGGATATTCAAGCACATAGTTTTTACCGTTGATGGTTCGGGTTTCTTTGCCTTCGGCAATTTTAGTGCCATAACCAGTCGGAGTAAAAATAGCACCGAGACCAGCTCCCGCTGCCTGAATACGACATGCCAAATTACCTTGCGGTACCAGTTCTAACTCAATTTTTCCCGCTCTATATAAGTCTTGAAAAACGGTTGATCCTGCAGATTTCGGAAATGAGCTAATCATTTTTTTGACACAACCGGCAATAATCAGCTTGGTTAGACCACGGTCACCCGAAGCTGCATTATTGTTTACAATGGTGAGTTCTTTTTTTCCTAAATCGATTAAGGCTTCAATTAATTCAGCAGGTTGCCCCGTCACACCAACCCCGCCTGTCATGATGGTTGCACCATCAGGAATAGCTTTTAAAATCGGTTCAATGTCACTGGTGATTTTATTTATCATCTCACTTGTCCCTTTTCATCCTTAATTTAAGGTGACAGATAAATCTGTCACTCTGCCTTTTGCGGGTTAAATAGTCGGTCTTTAATAAATAACAATGGAATTACCCCGCAGATAAAATAAGCCGCAGCCATTACCAAAAGTCCTAAGCCAATAGAACCGTTTTGCGATAGATAACCAATTGTTAATGGAGAAAAAATTGAAAGTACTTTGCCAATGTTATAAGCACCGCCCACTGCCGAGCCTCGAATAGAAGTCGGGAAGCTTTCTGTCATATAGGTGGCATTAATTGCATATGGAATACCGTAAAGGAAACCGAAAAACAGCATCATCCATAAAATGTTGGTTGGTGTATTTAAGTAAACAATGACTGGAATAAATAAGGCTGTACCAATGGTTCCAAAAGCGAATACAGCGCGGCGTCCTAATTTATCGGCAACAATTCCTGCAATTACTTTGGCGAACATCATAATCAGGAAAGTACCCACCATATACATGGCCATTTCTTTAAACTTGATGCCTAGATCAGACTCTAAATAAGCCGGTAACCAGTTACTTACGCCGTAATAACCAAACTGTAGTGCACCAGTACTAATAATCCAAAGTACAAACATGGTGCCATGTTTTTTATCTCTTAAAATCTCAAGATATGGATTTTGACGTTTTTTAGGTTGGCTACTTTGAGCTATTTCTAACGCTTTTAATTGACGCGCTTTTTTCCATGACTCAGGTTCAGGTACACATATGTGCATCAAAATTGATAACACCACAGGCGCAATTGCAATCCAATACAGGAAACGCCAGCCGTGTTCAGGAATAATGTGTCCAGCTAATAAGGTCGCTAATAAAGAACCTAAGGTATAACCTGTCATCAGCGTTGCTAAAACGGTAGAACGATGTTTGGTCGGAACCATTTCTGACATTAAAATATTACAGGCAATATAAAGTGCACCTAAACCCATCGCTCCAAAAGTTCTTAAAACTGCAAATTGCATATAAGAGTGTGTAAAGCCTAGCGCACAGGTTAGAACTGAAGAATAAGCAATAAAGAACACAATAATGCGAACCCGACCAAAACGGTCACATGCCCAACCACCAATGAGACCGCCCACGGCCGAGCCAAATAGAGTCAGGCTTCCTAATGTTCCAGCTTGCACACCAGTTAAATGAAATTCTGTTTTAAGACTGGTGAGGCTTAATGCCAAAAAACCTAAATCTGCCCCATCACATAAAAGTGTAAAAAAAGCGAATATAAATGCAGTAATCCAAATCTTTTTGGGTGTTTGAATAGCTTCAGTGCTACTCATATTTTCTGTCACAGTATTTGTTGTCATGTCCATATCCTCAGAAGGAACATGAGGCATCCCATGCCTCATGGCATTTGATTTTTTATTAGGCTGTAGCTTCCCTAATCATGTTTTTGGCAATAATAAGTTGTTGAACTTGCGTCGTTCCTTCATATAAACGGAACAAACGTACATCACGATAAAAACGTTCAATGGCATATTCACTGATATAGCCTGCACCACCATGAATCTGTACACAGCGGTCAGCAACGCGGCCACACATTTCTGTCGCAAACATTTTTGCGCAAGAGGCTTCCGTACTAATGTTTTCGCCATTATCACGGCGGCGAGCTGCATCTAAGACCATACATTTAGCGGCATATATTTCGGCTTTTGAGTCGGCAAGCATGGCTTGAATAAGCTGGAAGTTCGCAATAGGTTGACCAAACTGTTTACGCTCAATCGCATAGTGCAATGCGTCGTTTAACATGCGTTCGGCGACACCCACGCTATAGGCACCAATGTGCAACCGTCCTTTATCCAGCACTTTCATGGCCGTTTTAAAACCAACACCCTCTACGCCACCAATCAATGCAGAAGCAGGTACACGGCAATTTTCAAAAATTACATCACAGGTGTGTGAACCCTTTTGACCCATTTTTTGGTCAATTTTGCCCAAGGTAATACCTGGTGTATTCGCTTCGACTAAAAAAGCTGAAATACCTCCCGACCCTTTAATTTCAGGATTCGTTCGAGCCATTACGGTAAAGGTTGCAGCATGGGGTGCATTAGTAATAAAACGCTTGGTACCGTTTAACACATAAAAGTCACCATCTTTTACCGCACTGGTTTTTAAAGAGGCAGCATCAGAACCAGACTCAGGCTCGGTTAAACAAAATGAACCAATAATTTCGCCACTTGCGTAACGTGGTAAATATTTCTGCTTTTGCTCTTCTGTACCATCAATCAAAATTGCACTTGAGCCAATACCGTTATTGGTTCCAATTAAAGAACGGAAAGCCGGTGAAGTTTGTCCAAGTTCAAATGCAACTCTGACTTCTTCTTCCATGGTGATGCCTAGGCCACCATATTCTTCGGGAATTGTGAGGCCGAACAAACCTAGCTCACGCATTTGCTGCACAATGTCATCTGGAATTTTGTCTTTCTCTACCACTTCGTTTTCACGAGGGATCAATTCATTTTTTACAAAATCTCGAATTGTTGAAAGTAACTGCTCCAACATCCCTTCATCACGGATCATCTGTGATCTCCCTTTTTATATATTTCCATCGTATCCATCAGCCATTTCCAGCTGGTCTGGATACCATGCTTTTAAATCTTGTTTACTGCGGATGTGTTTCATAGTACGAGAACAAAAATACAAATTTCAAGCTTTTTTGAAAATTAATTTCGTTAAACGAAATTTAAATTTAGACCATTACCTAATATCAATAACTTATCTATTTTAAAAGATGATACCTACGCTATTAAGAGAAATAAGACTTGAAATAAATTCCAAAATAAGCATCATAAAAGGAATATAGTTTTGATATGCGAAACAAGGAATTCAAAAATGAGTGTGTCAACAGGGAATAATTTCGTAGAAGTCGACTTTTCTATTCAAAAAATAGCAGTTGTTAAAATTAACCGCCCAGAAGCAAAAAATGCTTTAAACAGTGAAGTTCGCAAACAACTAGCACAAGCTTTTACCGAGTTAAGTTTTAACGATGAAATCCATGCGGTTGTGCTCACAGGTGGTGAAGAAGTCTTTGCCGCAGGTGCAGATTTAAAAGAAATGGCAACCGCAACTTCCACAGAAATGTTATTACGTCATACCGAACGTTATTGGAATGCAATTGCCCAATGCCCTAAACCCGTGATTGCTGCTGTAAATGGTTATGCATTAGGTGGTGGCTGCGAACTTGCAATGCATGCTGACATTATTATTGCAGGTAAAGGCGCAACCTTTGGCCAGCCGGAAATTAAAGTCGGTCTAATGCCAGGTGCTGGTGGTACACAACGATTATTCCGTGCAGTGGGTAAATTCCATGCCATGCGCATGATTATGACAGGTGCTATGGTGAAAGCCGAAGAAGCCTATACCATTGGTCTTGTTTCACAAGTCACAGAAGATGACCAAACTATTCCAACTGCGATTCAAATGGCACAAAGCCTCGCCAAAATGCCTCCTATTGCCCTGCAACAAATTAAAGAAGTTGCACTAATGAGCGAAGATGTTCCATTAAATGCAGGCTTAACTCTAGAACGAAAAGCATTCCAGTTGTTATTTTCTACCGAAGATAAAAATGAAGGCGTTCAAGCTTTTATCGAAAAGCGTAAGCCGTCGTATCAAGGTAAATAATTTAAAACCATAATAACAAAGGAATGAAAATGGCCAGAAAAGTATTAATTAGTGCAGGTGGTTCAGGGATAGGACGATGCATTGCCGAGGCATTTTTAAACAATCAGGATGAAGTTTTTGTTTGTGATATCAATGCTAAAAGCTTAGAACAATTTCAACAAGATTATCCAAAGCTACACATATATACCTGTGATTTAGCCGACCATGAACAAATTAAACTCATGTTTAGTCAAGCCATTCATAAACTTGGCGGTATTGATATTTTAGTCAATAACACAGGCATCTCAGGCCCGACCGTTGCAGCAGATGAGCTAAGTTTTGAAGATTGGAACACGGTGATTAATTTAAACCTGAATAGCACTTTTTTAATTACCCAGTTAGCCATTCCCTATTTAAAGCAAGCACAGGCAGGCGTGATTATTAATATGTCGTCTATTGCAGGCCGCTTAGGCTATCCATACCGATTAGCCTACTCCACTTCAAAATGGGGACTGATCGGTTTTACCAAAACGCTTTCTATGGAACTCGGTGCAGACAATATTCGAGTTAACGCTATTCTTCCGGGGGCAGTCGATGGTGATCGGGTTCAGCGCGTATTACAAGCCCGTGCCGATGTAGCGCATACCTCACTTGAAGAAGTGACTCAAAATGCACTGAAAAATCAGTCGCTCAAATATTTTGTCAATCCAAAGCATATTGCAGATTTATGCCTATTTTTAGCGTCAGATAGTGGTCGCTCAATTTCAGGGCAAATCTTACCTATTGATGGTGATAAACAATGCTTAAGCTAAATCACCCAACCTTATTTTTCCGTTTAATTTCAAATATAGATTAATCATCAGGATGATCGACATGACTTATGATATTAAAAGCATGGCTGTGATTGGTGTAGGTGTCATGGGCAGTGGTATTGCTCAAATTGCTGCGCAGTCAGGTCATACCACTTATTTATATGATGCCAAAGCAGGCGCCGCAGAACAGGCCAAAGAAAAACTAGCTGCTACATTTCAAAAGTTAGTCGACAAAAATAAGATTACGTCTGAACAAGCAGCAGCGGCAAATA
Organism: Acinetobacter sp. 766875; assembly: GCF_000582055.1. Classification (NCBI taxonomy): domain Bacteria; kingdom Pseudomonadati; phylum Pseudomonadota; class Gammaproteobacteria; order Moraxellales; family Moraxellaceae; genus Acinetobacter; species Acinetobacter sp. 766875. The sequence goes on from NZ_JEXX01000008.1 coordinate 114,016, forward strand.
ACCATTTAATTGTTGCCCATCAAATTGAAGATTTAAAAAATTGTGACCTGATTGTAGAAGCAATTGTTGAACGTCTCGATATTAAACAAAGCTTGATGCAGCAGCTTGAAGACATTGTTTCGGATACTACTATTTTAGCCTCAAACACTTCTTCTCTTTCTATTACAGCCATTGCGGCAAACTGCAAAAAGCCTGAGCGTGTTGTGGGTTATCACTTTTTTAACCCAGTTCCCCTCATGAAAGTGGTTGAAGTCATTCGTGGTTTAAAAACAGACCCACTTATTATTGATGCTTTAAACGATCTGTCTCGTGCATTTGGTCATCGTCCTGTTGTGGCAAAGGACACCCCTGGATTTATTATTAACCATGCGGGCCGTGCTTATGGAACTGAAGCGCTCAAAATTTTAAATGAGAATGTCTGTGATATTAGTGAAATTGACCGAATTTTACGTGACGGCGTTGGTTTTAGAATGGGGCCATTTGAATTAATGGATTTAACTGGCCTTGATGTTTCGCATCCAGTTATGGAGTCGATTTATCACCAGTACTATGAAGAAGCCCGCTACAAACCAAGCCCGCTGACCAAGCAAATGCTTGATGCCAAGCAACTTGGACGTAAGGTTAATCAAGGTTTTTATAACTATGAAACCGGTTCAAAAACAGGTGAACAACCTGCCAAGTTTGTAGAGCGTCTAGCGCAATATCCAAAAGTTTGGATCACTGCCGATTTCTTGGACGATAAAAAACAACTCGAAGATTATTTAACTCAGCAAAATATTGCCCTAGACACCAATTCTGAGCCACAAACAGATAGCTTATGTTTACTCGCTTGTTATGGTGAAGATACAACCCAAGCAGCTACTCGCCTAGGAGTTAATCCAAAGCATACTGTTGCGATAGACATGCTTTATGGCATTGCAAAACATCGCACCTTAATGCCATCACTTGTTACCAAACCTGAATATCGTCAAGCAGCTCACTCTATTTTCAATTTAGATGGAAATATGGTCAGTATGATTAATGAAAGTATTGGCTTTGTTGCGCAGCGTGTTTTAGCCATGGTCATTAATTTAGGCTGCGATATTGCCCAGCAAAATATTGCCACAGTAGATGATATTAATGCTGCAGTACGTCTTGGCTTAGGCTATCCATTTGGACCAATTGAATGGGGCGATCAAGTCGGTAGCGAAAAAGTCTTACTTATTCTTAACCGTATAACAGCACTTAGCCATGACCCGCGTTACCGCCCTAGCCCGTGGTTACAGCGTCGTGTCGCACTTCATTTACCTCTTACTTTTACTCACGAGTCTTGAAAAGGAATTTCTCAATGTTAAATGCATATATCTATGATGGTTTACGTAGTCCATTTGGCCGTCATGCGGGTGAACTTGCCTCAATTCGCCCTGATGATTTAGCAGCAACCGTTATTCAAAAATTACTTGAAAAAACTGGTGTACCGGGCGCGGATATTGAAGATGTGATTTTAGGCGACACCAATCAAGCGGGTGAAGATAGTCGTAATGTGGCACGAAATGCATTATTACTTGCAGGTTTACCAGTCACTGTACCGGGCCAGACGGTAAACCGCCTATGTGCTAGTGGTTTAGGTGCCGTGATTGACTCAGCACGTGCTATTACTTGTGGTGAAGGCGAGCTCTATATTGCTGGTGGTGTAGAAAGTATGTCACGTGCACCCTTCGTGATGGGTAAAGCAGAAAGTGCTTATAGCCGTGATGCAAAAATTTATGACACCACCATTGGCTCTCGCTTTCCAAATAAAAAAATTATTGCGCAGTACGGCGGTCATTCAATGCCTGAAACGGGCGATAACGTTGCAGCCGAGTTTGGTATTAGCCGTGAACAAGCTGACTTATTTGCAGCCCAATCACAAGCCAAATATCAAAAAGCCAAAGAAGAAGGTTTCTTTGCCGATGAAATTACGCCAATTGAGGTTTTCCAAGGCAAAAAATTGCCACCTAAGCTCGTTTCTGAAGATGAACACCCTCGCCCAAGCTCAACTGTTGAAGCACTTACAAAGTTAAAACCACTCTTTGAAGGTGGCGTAGTTACTGCGGGTAATGCCTCAGGTATTAATGATGGTGCAGCAGCACTTTTGATTGGTTCAGAAGCGGCAGGTCAAAAATATGGCCTAAAACCAATGGCAAAAATCTTGTCCGCTGCGGCAGCCGGTATTGAGCCACGCATTATGGGTGCAGGCCCGATCGAAGCGATTAAAAAAGCTGTTGCGCGTGCTGGCCTTACTTTAGATGACATGGATATTATCGAAATTAATGAAGCCTTTGCTTCACAGGTTTTATCTTGTTTACAAGGCTTAAATGTTGATTTTAATGACCCACGTGTGAACCCGAACGGTGGTGCAATTGCAGTTGGTCATCCACTTGGTGCTTCAGGTGCTCGTCTTGCGTTAACAGTAGCGCGCGAGTTAATTCGCCGTAAGAAGAAATATGCCGTGGTGAGCCTATGTATTGGTGTAGGCCAAGGTCTTGCGATGGTGATTGAAAACGTTTCATAACCATTAAACCAGATATCCATTCATCACAACAGCGCAGTGATGAATGGATTTATTTTGCAGAGCGAAATATAATGGCAAAACTATTGCTTTAATTATATTTGAGGATCGAATGTCTCAAAACACGGAAACTGAAAAACCAATAAATTTTGATGAGATACGTTTAGATCCTATTTCGCATATACATCGGGAAAATAACCCGCAGTTTATTGCTTCTTTAGCACGCGGCTTAGAACTTTTAAGATGCTTTTCTGCAAATAATCAGGTTCTTGGCAACCAAGAATTAGCAAAAATGACAGGTTTACCTAAACCGACCATTGCACGTATTACCAATACCCTTGTGTCATTAGGTTATTTAAAACAATTGCCTAACTCGACCAAATACACATTAGATATTGGTGTCTTATCCTTAGGATATGCAGCTTTATCTAACATCTCGATTCGTAATATTGCTCATCAATATATGGAAGAGATGAGCCAGTATGTTCAAGCGCCCGTAGCGATGGCAACGCGTGATCGCTTAAATATGGTGTATATCGATGTTGTGCAAATTGAAACAGCCTTAAATATGCGCCGTCCAATTGGTTCGACTTTACCACTGCATAGCAGTTCTATGGGACGAGCATGCTTGGCTGCGACTCCTGAACGTGAGCGCAACTTTCTACTTGATGCATTGAAACAAAAAAATCCAGAAAACGGGCCAGCCATAAAACGCTCTTTAGAACGAGCTTTCCGTGATTATCAAGATTATGGATATTGTTTGTCTTTAGGTGAGTGGCATAAAGAAGTGAACTCAGTGGCTGTACCTTTGGTCAGCTCTAAACACGGTCTTTATGTTTTTAACTGTGGTGCGCCAAGTTTTCATTTAAATCCAGAAAAACTTGAAGGTGAAATTGGACCACGTTTAATCCACATGGTGCATAACATTCAAGATGCTTTGAATGAAACGCACTAACAATCGTACTTAAAACAGTTATGGTTGTGTTGATTAAAGTTCCTCTTTCATTATGACAATAGGCATGATGAAAAACGCACTCTATACCCCAACCATTATTTTAATGGCGATTGCTGCAGGCATTTGTACAGGTGGAAATTATTTTAGTCAGCCACTTATTCATTCAATTAGTCTAAGCCTAAATTTAACTGAAACCACTACAGCATGGGTGCCCACTCTAGCCCAAATCACCTATGCCTGTGGCTTACTCTTTTTAATGCCGTTGGGTGACATATTAGAAAAGCGCAAGCTGCTATTTGTCTTTATGTTACTAGCTTCAAGCGGATTAGTTATTAGTGGCTTTTCGCACAATATTTATCTTTTACTGCTTGGTACCGTTATTACCGGTTTATTTTCCAGCGCAGCCCAACTTTTGCTACCGCTTGCTGCAAGTCTGGTTCCGATTCAACAAAGTGGTCGTGTTGTTGGCTTTTTACTGAGTGGGCTGATGATGGGTGTTTTACTCGCCCGTTCCCTTTCTGGGCTGATGTCTACACTTTTTGCGTGGAATATTATTTATCTGGTTAGTGGCTTTCTATTACTCATCATTGCCATTATTTTGCATCGTAATATTGGGTTATTCCCACCCACCAAATCTGAAAACTATGTAAAAACCATTCGTTCTTTACCAAAGATTTTTATTCAAAATCCACGTTTAAGAACCAGAACTTATATTGGTGGTTTTACATTTGCTTGTGTGAGTTTAACCTTTACCACCATGTCGTTGCTTCTGGCTCCGGCACCTTATTATTTTAGTGACTTTACCATTGGCCTTTTCGGTTTTGTTGGCGTGTTAGGAACTTTCGTTGCCAATTTCTCAGGCAAATTTATTGACCAAGGCTATATCCATAAAATTTCGATTTATTGCGGCATTGGGCTGATTTTAAGTTGGATACTTTTTTCACTTTTACCCTACCATTTCGCTTTTTATATTATTGCCTTACTTATTCTCTACGCTTCTCTTTCTGCGGTACATGTCACCAACCAAAGTATTGTATTTAAACTTAATCAAGAATTACGTTCACGGTTTAATGCCATTTATATGACAGGTTACTTTGCTGGCGGCGCTTTAGGCACAACGGCAGGAAGTTATGCTTGGAAACACTTCGGATGGACAGGTGTCTGTATTTTAGGCTTGATTTTTGCCGTGCTATGTCTTTATTATTGTGTGCTTGATGCAAAAAATCAGCACAATTAAAGCTTGTGCTGATCTTATATAAAGTAGGCAATAGTTCGTTATAGAACCCCTAATAACCGACCACGAATAATATCTTCTGCCTCTTTGACAATCCGGCTAACCAGTTCATCGCATGTCGGAATATCATGAATCAAGCTAGCCACTAACCCACATGACCATGCACCTGCATTAACATCACCATCAATCATGACTTTTGGATAAACGCCCGCAACTTCTTCAATAATATCTTCAAATTTAATGTTATCGCCAAGTGTTTTTTCTTTTGCAACGATTTTTTCTACAGCAGCATTATTCATGACACGTTCTGTATTACGCAAAGCGCGCATAATTAAACGCGTATCTCTTTCAGTTGCATTCAAAATCGCTTGTTTCACATTTGCATGTACGGGAGCTTCCTGAGTGGCAATAAAACGGGTGCCCATATTAATTCCATCGGCTCCCATTGCTAAAGCAGCCGCGAGTGAGCGTCCATCTGCCATACCACCTGAGGCAACAAATGGAATGTCTAACGCATCAGCTGCTAAAGGCAATAAAATCATATTTGGTACGTCATCTTCACCCGGATGCCCACCACACTCGAAACCATCTACAGAAACCGCATCGCACCCAATTTGCTGAGCTTTTAAGCTATGTCGAACCGAAGTACATTTGTGAATTACTTTAATACCAGCAGCCTTTAAATATGGCATGACCTGTTCAGGATTACGCCCCGCTGTTTCTACAATCTTGACTCCACCTTTAATAATTGCTTCTACAAAACCCGGATAATCAGGAGTATTCACAGTAGGCAAAAAGGTTAAATTTACTCCGAAAGGCTTGTCGGTCATTTCTCGGCAACGTGCAATTTCTTTTGCCAGATTTTCAGGTGTACGCTGAGTCAGGCCAGTGATAATACCTAACCCACCCGCGTTCGAAACTGCAGCCGCAAGCTCTGCAAAACCAACATAATGCATACCACCTTGAATAATTGGATGCTCGATTTCAAATAGTTCTGTAATTTTGGTCTTCATATTCTTTCCACTCACCGTTCTATAACTAGCTTCTCATTTCCTTAGTAGAGCTAGATGCTTATTTACGCATAAATCCTGTCATCATTTAAAGCAACTTAAGATAAAAATTTCACAATACAAAATTTTATACCACAATATAAAACAAAATAATTGATAACGGAATTATTTTTCGATAGCATCATTTTAATAAGTTTAAGTTTTAGACAGCAAATTATTTGAAAAGTATGAGCTTCCACCAACTGAAAGCAAATATTTTTCAAATAGTTAATTTAAAGGAATAAATGATGCAACAGGACAATGTAACTCAAAGCGAGCTTAAAACAGGTACAATTCAGGAGCATTTTGATAAAAATATACTAACGCTCACCATGAGTAACCCCACTAAGAAGAATGCAATTAATTATGAAATGTATACGGCCCTAAGTCGGGCATTAGATAAGGCTGCAACCAATCAAGATGTCCATGTGGTTATACTTACTGGTGAAGATTCGGCATTTACGAGTGGAAATGATGTCAATGCATTTGAAAAACGTGATACCACCACTTCAGAACCACCCGCTTCGATTGTTTTTTTAAAAAGCTTAGCAACATTTCCAAAACCGATTATTGCTAAAGTAAATGGTGTGGCAATTGGCATTGGCAGCACTATGCTTCTACATTGCGACCTTGTGTATGCAAGCCAAAATTCTATTTTTCAGTTCCCCTTTGTGAATTTAGGACTTGTACCCGAAGCGGGTTCAAGTTACATCTTGCCAAGATTATTGGGTTTTGCTCGTGCTTCGGAACTTATTTTACTGGGTGAAAAGTTTTCGGCAGACCAAGCAAAAATTTATGGTTTGGTTAATGAAATATTTGATGCAACTGAGCTGGATCAAGTGGTTGAAGACGTAGCCATTAAACTCGCTCACAAACCAAGCCAAGCCTTGCAGCTCAGTAAAAAGTTACTAAGAGATATGCCAATCGATGATCTACTCAATCGTATTGATCATGAGTCGACTATTTTCTCACGTTGTTTACAGGGTTCCGAATTTAAAGAAGCATTAAATGCTTTCAAAGAAAAAAGAAAACCGAACTTCCATAAGCAAACAGCCTAAAACTCACACACTAAAAAGCCAGCCTTGAAAAACAAGGCTGGCTTTTATAAGTAAATCAGATACGTTTAGCTAATCTCGGTACGAATATTATTCACCATGTGTAAAAGACGCGGTGCAATATCTTCTTCGAGTTTTTCACGGTTCATAATAAAGCTTGGACCACCACAGTTAAATACCAGCAAACCATGTTGTTCATGAATGAGTGGAACCGCAACCGAGTTAACGTCTTTATGCCATTCGCCAATTGAAAAACAGTATCCAAAATCTTGGTAGTCTTTAAAGGCTTTGTCTAGATCACGGTTAATTTTAATCCAGTCTTCTTTATGCTTGTTACGAATGGCATTAAGCAAGAACTCTCTTTCATCTTCTGGCATGGCAGCTAAACATGCTCGACCCATCGAACTTAAATGAATCGGCAAATAGGTCCCGACTTGACGGCGCATGGTCATATTGCCTTTGCCTTGAACGACATCAAGATAAATCATATTCAGTCGATCGCGTGTTGCCATTGCTACAGCAGCACCAGCATAGTCTGCCAAATTTTTCATATATGGATGAGCAATAGAGCGAATCGATACGTTAGAGAGCATGGAATAACCAAAAGCAAGAACACCAACTGAAAGCTGGAATTTACTTGAGTTTGGTACTTGTTTGATATAACCCAAACGCGACAAAGTATGGGTCAGGCGAGTAATGGTTGGTTTTGGCAAACCAGTCATCTGAGCAAGCTCTTGGTTGCCCAAATGCTGATGTTTAGGTGTAAAACAACGTAATAGTTCTAAGCCACGTGCTAATGCAGTAATAAATTGGCGATCATTTTCATCCTGCATGTCTTCAATCGGATGTAATAATTCATGCCTTAAAGGCGCGAGTAGTTTTTCTGTCTGTTCTGCATCAACTGCATCGTTCATTGTCATACCAATCCACATTTTATTTCGCACTGCGAAAATTATAATCTATTTTTTCTATAAATAGCAAAAGAGCAAACGTCCAAGTCTGCATTTATAAAATAACTTCATTTAACTCATTAAAGCGAAAGATTAAATATTTTATTTTCTGATTTTAAATATCATTTTAACCTTTCGCTTTTAAGTTACTTATCCAATTACGCCCTTTTCTTTAAGCTCTGCTAACTTTTCTGTAGATACTACTCGCCCTAAAATCGCCTGCGTATGTTCACCCAACAGTGGAGGTGCTGTTTTGTATTCAACAGGCGTTCTAGAAAGTTTGATTGGTGAGCCAATTATCTTCAATTTTTTACGTTGAGGATGGTTCATCTCGACTAACATTTCTCGGGCTATCACTTGTGGTTCTTGGAAAGCTTGTTCCAAGTTATTAATCACACCGACCGGAACTTTAGCCGCATAGATTGCGTCTACCCATTCATCTGCTGTTTTTGTTAAAAAGTGAGTTTGTAAAATTCCGATAATTTCATCGCGATGCTTGATTCGGTCTGCATTTCGGGCAAAACGCGCATCATTTGGTAAATCGGGTAAACCAATACTTCGACAGAGTTGAATAAACTGAGTGTCATTTCCACATGCAATAATGAAGTCACGGTCAGAGGCTTTGAATACTTGATAAGGCACAATATTGGCGTGTGCATTGCCATAACGTTTAGGGATATTACCCGATGAAAGATAGTTCATTCCCTGATTTGCCATTGTAGCAATTTGAACATCAAGCAAAGCCATATCAATGTATTGGCCTAAACCTGTCACATGGCGGTTGAGTAAAGCAGCCTGTATGGCAATCGTAGAATAAAGTCCTGTGGCTAAGTCAGAAAATGCAACGCCTACTTTTTGTGGTCCACCGCCGGGCAAATCATCACGCTCACCAGTGACCGACATGAGTCCGCCCATACCCTGAATAATAAAGTCATAACCGGGTTCTTCTGCTCTGGGACCAGTTTGACCAAAACCTGTAATTGAGCAATACACCAATTTAGGGTTAATTGCAGATAAAGACTCGTAGTCCAAACCGTACTTTTTCAAAGAACCCGCTTTGTAGTTTTCAATCACGACATCGGTGTCTTGAATAAGTGCTTTAATCAATTCTTGGCCTTCAGGATTGGCAATGTCGATGGCAACCGATAATTTATTACGGTTGGTTGACTGATAATAAGCGGCTTCTTGAGTGTCTTGACCTGAGTCATCTTTCATCCAAGGTGGTCCCCAAGAACGAGTATCGTCACCAACCTTCGGCCGTTCAATCTTGATTACTTCTGCGCCTAAATCGGCAAGAATCTGTCCACACCAAGGCCCAGCCAATACCCGACTTAAGTCAAGCACCCGAATTCCATTTAAAGCACCCATCTTCATCCCACTATATTTTGTGATTCATTTCCTATAGGAAAACTTATCCATTTAAAATTTCGCATAGCGATATATATTTTTAATATACACGGCTCTTTTTAAAAATCAAACTTTAATTTTCCACTAAAAATGATGATTTTTTATAAGAAAATATAGCTTAAATAAATCAATAAATTAGCCAAATATAAAACAATAACAAAGTATCGCATTGCGAAATTAATTTTCAAAATATATTGTTTTGCGCTCATCCTTTGATTACTATCACTTCAAATATTGGTGATTTTACGAACATCACATTGATGTTTTTTGCATAGAGTAAAAGGACGAGACTATGATTCGAGATCAGGAAACCTTAAATCAACTTGTTGATATGATTCGACAATTTGTTGAAGGTGTCTTAATTCCTCATGAGAATGAAGTCGCTGAAACGGATGAAATTCCTCAAGAGATTGTTGAGCAAATGAAAGCTCTCGGTTTATTTGGTTTAACCATTCCTGAAGAATACGAAGGTCTTGGCCTAACGATGGAAGAAGAGGTCTATGTCGCTTTTGAATTAGGTCGTACCTCTCCTGCTTTTCGCTCTCTTATTGGGACCAATAATGGCATTGGTTCAAGTGGTTTGATTATTGATGGGACCGAAGCACAAAAATCATTTTTCTTACCGCGTCTAGCTCGTGGTGAAGTGATCAGTTCTTTTTGCTTAACCGAACCTGACGCAGGTTCTGATGCTGCCTCTTTAAAAACCACCGCCGTAAAAGATGGTGAGTTTTATATTTTAAATGGTACCAAACGCTTTATTACCAATGCGCCCCATGCTGGTGTATTTACAGTCATGGCACGTACAAACACTGATATTAAAGGCGCTGGTGGCATTTCTGCTTTTATTGTTGATAGCCAAACTCCGGGTATTTCTCTTGGCAAACGCGATAAAAAAATGGGACAAAAAGGTGCCCATACCTGTGACGTTATTTTTGAAAATTGCCGCATCCCTGCTTCAGCACTTATAGGTGGTGTTGAAGGTGTTGGTTTTAAAACTGCCATGAAAGTACTCGATAAAGGCCGTTTGCATATTGCTGCCTTGAGTGTCGGTGCAGCCACTAGAATGCTAGACGATTCTTTAAATTACGCCATCGAACGCAAGCAATTTGGACAACCAATTGCCGAGTTTCAACTCATTCAAGCCATGCTTGCCGATTCAAAAGCTGAAATTTATGCAGCTAAATGTATGATCTTAGACGCTGCACGCCTACGCGATGCGGGACAAAACGTTAGCACGGAAGCTTCTTGCGCAAAAATGTTTGCAACCGAAATGTGTGGCCGCGTTGCTGATCGCTGCGTACAAATTCATGGCGGTGCGGGTTACATCAGTGAATATGCCATTGAACGTTTTTATCGAGATGTTCGTCTGTTCCGTCTCTATGAAGGGACCACTCAAATTCAACAAGTGATTATTGCCCGAAATATGATTCGCGCTGCGTCTTAATCAAATTTAAAGCACTTCAAAACGACTTGAAGTGCTTTTTATTAAATGTAGGTAATGGATTATGGCTACAAATTACAAAGAAGGTCTTTCTCGTATACAGCCTCATACGTGGAAAATAGCATTTATTTTTGCATTTCTGGCACTGTTGGTAGATGGTGCAGATTTGATGCTGCTGTCTTATAGCTTAAATAGTATTAAGGCAGATTTTGGATTAAGTTCAGTACAAGCAGGTATGCTTGGCAGTTTTACCTTGGCAGGTATGGCTGTTGGTGGCATTTTTGGGGGATGGGCATGCGATAAATTTGGTCGCGTGCGTATTGTGGTTATTTCTATTTTAATTTTCTCGCTCCTTACCTGTGGCTTAGGTTTTACCCAGAGCTTTCTTCAGTTTGGTATTTTAAGATTTTTTGCATCTCTTGGTTTGGGTTCACTTTATATCGCCTGTAATACCCTCATGGCCGAATATGTCCCAACACGTTTCCGCACAACAGTACTTGGCACTTTACAAGCAGGTTGGACGGTTGGCTATATTGTTGCGACCTTACTTGCAGGCTGGATTATTCCTGATCATGGCTGGCGCATGCTGTTTTATGTTGCGATTATTCCCGTCATTATTGCTGTTCTCATGCATGTGCTTGTACCTGAACCAGAAGCATGGCAAAAGTCTCGACTACAACAACCAGTTGTGGCTCAAAACGCATCAAAAACTTCGGCATTTAAGCTTATTTTCCAAGATAAACGAAACCGTAATATGTTTATCTTATGGGCGTTAACGGCAGGCTTTTTACAGTTTGGCTACTATGGTGTAAATAACTGGATGCCGTCATACCTTGAAAGTGAACTCGGTATGAAGTTCAAGGAAATGACCGCCTATATGGTAGGTACATATACCGCCATGATTTTGGGTAAAGTTCTTGCGGGTATGATGGCCGATAAATTAGGGCGTCGCTTTACCTATGCTTTTGGTGCAATCGGCACTGCTATTTTCCTACCTATGATTGTTTTTTATAACTCGCCAAGCAACATTTTATATTTACTGGTGACCTTTGGTTTTCTATACGGCATCCCTTATGGCGTAAATGCAACCTACATGACCGAAAGCTTTGCGACTGCCATTCGCGGTACAGCCATTGGCGGTGCTTATAACGTTGGACGTTTAGGCGCTGCATTAGCCCCAGCAACGATTGGTTTCTTAGCATCTGGCGGCTCAATTGGTTTAGGTTTTGTCGTGATGGGTGCTGCCTACCTAATTTGTGGTGTGATACCAGCCTTATTCATTAAAGAAAAAATATACGACCCACAAAAGTCATAAAAGATCCATCACAAAAAATCCTATAAGTCCTGTACCTATAGGATTGATGGTACTAACCATCTAAACATGTGTTTTAGATGGTTAGCAGGAAATAAGGAATTGACGTTTCAAAGTTACTCCTTATTTCCACGTATGTAGAGTTTATTACTCTTCATTTTAATTTTTTAGGTAAGCTTAGCTCCCAAGGGAGCTAAGCTTAAAAATATATAGACCTAAACTCTGTTTAAGGTCGTTCACCCTGCCCCAAACGGCGTTCAATATCATCGAGTACATTTGGTAAGTCGGCGACACTATCAATCACATAGTGAGCGCCCGATGCATTCATTTTTTGGTATGCCTTATCTTTTAGTACAATCTGTTCATCAGCCGATAACGCGCTCCACTCTTCATAGCTTAAACCGACTTCATTGCCACTAATCGCAAGTCCTACTGTCCAGCATCCGGCATTTAAACCTTCATCAATGCCCACCACGGTATCATCTACTTTTACAACAGTTTTGATGTCGGATACGTCGAGTTGAATTAAGTTCTTCCATAGCATTTCAGGATATGGACGGCCAAATTTTACGTCACTTGCCGTAACGATACAGTCCGGTCGGTAGCCTTGATCGGCAGCATCTTTGACCAAACGACCAATCATCATTGATGCATAACCCGTGTTACTACCAATTTTCGCACCACGCTTTTTAATATTTTCAAATGTTTCCAATGCCCCCGGAATTAAAGCAGAACATTTCGGAATAGAATTTAGTTGATAAGGAATAAAGTCTTTATATAAACGGTCAATATCTGCTTCAGTTGCAGGCTTCCCATATACTTCCTGCCATGCCGCCGCTACTCGCGGCATTTTTAAAACTGCCGCAATATGATCACGTTTCTCTAATCCCATTGGTGCACGTGCTTCTTCAACCGTAATTTCAACTTTATTGTCTTTAAATAAAGCCATAAAAGCCAAAATCGGTGCGCGTGAGCCAAAATCTACAGTTGTGCCAGCCCAGTCAAAAACAACAGCCTGAATTTGTGTATTGTTGATTGTCATGGTGTATTCCTTTAATACAAATGATTTAAAAATTATGCTGTTACAGCTTGATTGAGGTGGCTTTCGCAATAACTCGCAATCGCAGCAAGAAGCCCTTCAATATCCTGTACATAAACTTCGCCAATATTGCCTATACGGAAACAGTTAAGATCTGTGATTTTGCCCGGATAAATTACGTAGCCTGATTTTTTCAGCGTTTCATAGAATGACTGGAAGCTAAATGTTTCGGCTGTCGGGTACAGAAAAGTGGTAATGATGGGTGATTGTGGGCACTCTTCACCGAGTACCAATTCAAAGCCCAGTTGTTGCATACCTTTAGATAAGGTTTGTTGGTTTTGTAAATAACGTTGATAACGTGCAGCAACACCGCCTTCTGTCTCAAGCTCAAGTAATGCTTGATAAAATGCACGTACCACATGGGTTGGTGAGGTAAAACGCCATTTACCGTTATGCTGCTCCATCGTGTTCCACTGGTCATACAAATCGAGACTAACCGAACGTGCTAAGTCTTTACATGCCTCTAGGCAATCACATTTTGCCAAAATAAAACCAAAGCCCGGAACACCTTGAATACATTTATTTGCACTTGAAATCAGGAAATCAATTTCAAGCTCAGCAATATCCATAGGCACACCACCGAATGAACTCATGGCATCCACAATCCAGATTTTTCCTGCTGCTTTCACCAAACGGCCAATGTCTTGAATCGGGTTTAAAATTCCTGTGGTAGTTTCACAGTGTACACACGCAACATGGCTAATGGTTTTATCTTGTAAAACGCGCTCAATCTCTTGTAAATCTGGTGTTTGAGTTTCTAAATAGTTCAGCTCTACAACTTCAATATTTAAGCAACGCGCCATTTGCACCATACGTGCACCATATGCGCCGTTATTAATGATCAATATTTTGCCATCACGCGAAATAGCTGACCCAAGTACAGACTCCACAGCAAAACTACCACTGCCTTGCATTAACACAGCCGTATATTTTTCAGGTTGGCTGGTTGCCAAGTTGACTAGACGAGAGCGGATATCTTGTACCAGCGAGTTGTATTCTTGGTCCCAAGTACACCAGTCTTTTTGCATGGCACGGCGTACTGTTGCCGATGTTGATAATGGCCCTGGAGTGAGAAGCAAATACTTGTTCTCTAAATCCATATCGAGTTGGGGTTGCATGTTCATAATATTACTCATTTCTTTTACGTTAATTTCAATATACACCAATCTGGTTTAAACCAGATGACAAACTAGTAAATATTTTGTTCTAATATTTCTTTCATAAAGCCAGCCCCTGTGGTCATGCCTTTACCGGCAATCGCACTCACCAGAAAGATATTTTTTTCAGCTTCAGTAACACAGGCCAACTCATGTTCATGAGTCAGGTAATAACCATTCCAGCGTTTTTGAATTGGAGGTAAAGTCAGCCCTAATTTTTCGTGACAGTAAGCTTGGATAAACTCATTAATCTCTTCACGCTGCTCAAACTGTGGCGCTTCATTAATTGAATGATATTCGTGGCTATCGCCCACGATCAGTTCACCAAATTCGTTTTGTTTAATCAGAATATGGATACCAAATTCTTTAATGAATCCCTGCTGTGACGCTTTAACCAACTCAGAATGACTTGGGCAAATTTCAAAAGCCGGATAACGTGAAATAGATAAGCCTGAATAAAGAGAAGCATTTAAGTTTTGGTGAAACGGTTGAGTCAGAGCCATTTGTAGGCCACAACGTTTCAGATTCAAACTTTGTAAAAGATCTGGATATAAAACATCGATGACTTCACCGTGGCAGATCAAAACTTTATTTGCCCGATATGCCTCGCCACTTGCCAAACGAACCTGACAACTTTCCTGCTGATATTGGGTTTGAACAACACAGGCATTGGTATAAATCTCTACACCGTTTCTTTCGGCATATGCCAATAGTCGCTGCCCAATCACATACGGTTCGACCGAATAGTCTTCTTCAAAAACCAAACCACCTTGAAACTGCTGCTCGGGGTTTAAATAGGAAAATTGGGTGACCAGTTCATCATGGTTTAGCAAATGAACTGGAATTTGGTAATTATTTGCACGCTCGGCAAACTCATTTAAAACCTGCCATTCAAGTGCCGTATTGGCGAGATACACACCTTGTCTTTGCTCAAATGAAATATCGATTTCAGCCTGAATGCGTTGATAAAAAGAACGCGTTTCAAGCGCGTACTTTCGCCACTGTTGCTCTGGATGGGTTAAGGTCGATGTTCCAACCATGCCGAAATTACGGCGAGTTGCGCCCACAGGCTTGGCATTTTTCTCGAAGATACAAACTTTCAAGCCTTGTTCTTGTGCCTGTATGGCAGCGGACAAACCTAAAATACCTGCTCCGACAACAATTAAATCAAACTGTACGTGATTCATAAGACTTCCAATTTGCGAAATTTAGGATGAATAAACCCTTGCCTTGTTGAACAAAGCATTTCGTTTCAGTAGGTTAAATAAAAATTGTGTTTAGCTAAAACTTAGTGAAAACTTTCACGCCATTGCTGACTTCTTGCCATAATTTTTCTGGTAAATAACCAGTGAATGAGTTTTACAACACATGAGGTGGTTAAAATCAAAATGCTCATCGCAACAGCAGAAACCGTGTCTCCCGCATCATCCATATTTAAAACAGCTACAGCAGCTAAACTGGTGTCTGGTGAATAAAGGAAAATCGCAGCTGACACAGTGGTCATGGCATTCACAAAAATATAGACCGATACATCACATAGCGCTGGAAAACACATAGGCAAATACACTTTCCAAAAGGTTTTCCACTTCGATGTTCCTAGAGTTTCCGCAGCCTGATCGAGCTGTAGCGGAATCTGTTTAATGGCATTGGTTAAAGTGAGGTGTGGCACAGTGTAATAATGCACGATGGTTGAAATCACCAAAATGGTCATGGTTCCATACAGCACATTTAACGGGTTGCTTTGCTGGTTAAAAAACAAAATGTAGGCAATACCTAGAACTAATCCCGGCACAGCAAGAGGTAATAAAACCAAAGCTTGCACATAGTTCTTAATGAGTGGATGTGCTTTAAAACGTTCGGTTAATAACGCCACCATAAAAATGAGTGCTGTTCCAAAAACCGTACTAAAGAGTGCCATGCGAACCGAGTTAAAATACGCAGCCCAACCACCACCATCGACATATTCAAAACTGTAATGTGCCAAGGTCAAAGACAAATCATAAGGCCAAGACTGAATAAATGACGCCAGCACAGCCGTAAAGATAATCAGTAAAATTGCACCTGAAACCAAACCACAAAATAGGCTCAGAACGACTTCAAGTTTTTTATTCGGTGCTGAAACATAAGGTTTAGCCTGAAAGGCTTGAAACCGTGCATGGCGTTTGCTTTGTATTCGATCGAAAATAAAGACAAACACTGCTGGTAGCAATAACAAGATGGAAATTACCGCACCCATACTCATGTTTTGCTGACCAATAATCTGTTTATAGACATCAAGCGCCATCATGTTAAATGAACCACCAATGACTTTCGGAATTCCGAAATCGGTTAATACATAAATAAAAGCCACTAGACTTGCGCTAATGAGTCCATAGCGAATTGCAGGTAGTGTGACGTGGTAATGGGTCTTCCAGATATTTTTACCTAGCGACAAAGATGCTTCAATTAAACGCTGATCGACACTGCGAAAAGACGCTATCATCAACATCAACATTGCTGGAAATAGCCAAAAGCAGTAACTGATTAAAATACCGATTGGGCCATAAATTTGTATATCGCCCAGTAAAGGCTTTAATACGCCTTGCTTACCAAACAAATAAACCAATGCTAAAGAAGGCAAAAGTGATGGTGCTAAAATGGGTAAAAAAGCCACCAGTTTAAAGAAGCTTTTACCCTTTATATTCACATTGGTGAGTGCAAAAGCATAAATACTGGCAAGAAATACTGTAATGACAGTAGCAGCACAAGCAACCCACACTGAGTTAAATACAGAGCTGAGTAAAGCTGGACTGCCAAAATAATGATAAAAATTTTCAAGCCCAACAAAACTTTGATTTTCATTAAAAAATGCAGTTTCAAACAGCATGATTAATGGAGCAATAATCGCTAAAGTCAAAGCAATTGCGACGCTAGCCAAAGCAATATTTGATCTTAATGAAAATTCAGTTTTTCGACGCGGCTGTGTTTTTAAAACCGCTGATGCAGCTTCATTTAACATAGTGCGTACCCTTGTTCGTCAAAGACATGAATGAGCTGATTAGGCACTTTTATAAACATGAGTTCTTGCAAAGATTTGAACTTGGTATTTTCAATTTCAATTTGCAAAAGGTGTTTTGCTTGCTCAATTCCATCGATATGAATAGTGCAAAACAAACGACGTTTCGCACCTAAAAATTCAGTGCTTAATACTTTAACTGGCAAATACAACGACTCTTTATCAGTGCCGAAATCATCAACCAACTCGACGGCTTCGGGTCTAAAACCAATGTTGTAGCTTTGCCCTGCTTTAAGTTTTTGCTGTTCCAAATTTAGAGGAATAAAACCTAAAACCTCGAGCTGATTAACAACCGAACAAGTGGCTGCCAAAAAGTTCATGGTGCCAATAAACTTTGCAACGAATTGGGTTTGTGGCTTGTAGTAAATATTGTGCGGCGTATCAATTTGCTCAATAACGCCATGATTCATCACTACCACACGGTCAGAAATGCTTAAGGCTTCTTCTTGATCGTGCGTGACCATAATGGTTGGCAAGTTAAGCTGTGATTGAATCGAACGGATCTTCTGTCTTAGGTTTAGACGTACCTGAGCATCGAGAGCAGACAATGGTTCATCTAATAGTAAAATATCAGGCTTCGGTGCAATTGCCCGAGCAAGCGCAACACGTTGCTGCTGCCCGCCCGACAATTGATTTGGGTATTTTTTTGCAATATCTGGTAATTCAATCAGCTCTAATAACTGCTGAACTCGTTGATTACGCTGTGCTTTATCCCACTTTTTTTTATCTAAGCCGAAAGCAATATTTTCTTCAACGTTTAAGTTTGGAAATAACGCATAGTTCTGAAACACAATGCCACAGTGGCGCTTTTCAGCACTGAGCAACGTAATGTCTACGCCCTTTTTTATGACTTTTCCATAATCAGGTTTTTCTAGACCCGCAATAATGCGTAGCAATGTGGTTTTACCGCACCCTGAAGGCCCCAAAAAGCTCACGAACTCGCCAGCTTTCAGGTCTAAATTAATATGCGTTAGCGCCTGAAAGTGTTGGAACTTTTTTTGTATATCCACCACTTCTAAAACCGAAGGGCCATGTTCAGGATATTTATAGGTCGTTAAGGTCGACAATAAATGCCCTGCTAACTCGGCCTTTTGGTTTTGACCTAGCAGCGATGATTGCAATGATGAAGGTATTTGCATAATGAGGCCTTTATCTAAAAGATCACTTTTCAAAACGCTTTGACCATTCAGCCAAAATACGTTCACGCTGCTCGGCCGCCCAATAAAAATCATTTTTCACAAGCATCTGAGGAAGATTTTTCGGGAAGTCCATGGTGGTATTTTCAATGCCTTTATAGGCCACCATTGAAAAGTTATGGGCATAGGCTTCGTTTGCCGCTTTGCTTACCGACCAATTTATAAATTTTTGTGCACTACTTAATTTCTTGGTTCCTTTCACAATTGCTGAGGCTTCCATTTCCCAGCCTAAACCTTCAGTTGGATAAACCACTTCTAAAGGTGCACCTTCTGCTTTTAACTTAAATGCCGGATAACCAAAAGAAACACCAATTGGAATTTCACCTTGTGCTGCCATCTTGCAAGGTTTTGAACCCGAATGAGGATATTGTGAAATGTTTTTATCTAAAGCCTGCATATAGTCCCATGCCTGCTTTTCACCCCAAATTTGCATCCAAGCTGTGACATCCAAATAGCCTGTTCCACTTGAGGCTGGGTTTGGCATCACAATCAGGTTTTTATAAATGGGGTTGCTTAAATCTTTCCAAGTTTTTGGAATCGGTAGCTTACGTTTTTCTAATTCGACTTTATTGACACAAATTGCAGATTCCCATGCATCCATACCTGTCCAAGTCGATACAGGTTTTTGGCTTACAAATTCCGGTTTTAAATTTTGGATGCCTTCAGGTTTAAAAGGCTCAAGCATGTCCTTTTTTTCCATGACCAGCAAACTGGTTAAAGCCACACCAAAAACCACATCCGCTTGTGGATTTTTCTGCTCTGCCAAAAGTTTAGCGGTAATCACACCTGTTGAATCACGTACCCATTTTACTTTGAGTTCAGGATAGGCTTTATGCAATTCTTCTTGGTATTGCTTCAGCTGGTCGGCTTCCACTGCCGTATAGACTGTAATTTCTTCTGATTGTTTTGATGTTGCTGATGAACATCCCATCTGAATAGCGACCACCACACCTAAAACTGATGCAGTACCGAGTTTAATTGTCTGTTGAACATACTGTTTCATCTGCAAACCATCGAATGCAATTATTTGATGATCGTATTTCAACAGCTTTATATGACAGTTTAATTAATCTGGTTTAAACCAGATTGTATTTTTATGCTCGCGCTTCGAAATGTAAATCTAAAACATCATGTAGCCAATATTCTTGGTCAACATCAGTAATCACGCCTTCTTCATTTCTGTTGCTACGGCAAATATATAAACCAAGTGCCCCAACATTCACATGCAGTGCTTTAGCCTGTTGTTCAGATAAAGCAGTTGGATACAGGTTAATGTCAGCTCGGGTGATATGGCAGTCATATTGATTTGCCATGAGTAAAGTAATGGATTGCTTGAGATCATGAGTTAAAAACTCAGGGAAAAGTTCGGCATTCACCCGTAAATGCTCAACCAAAACAGGGCGACCATTAATACAACGACGTCGCCAAACTGAATAAATCGGATGCCCTTTTTCAACTTTTAAATGCTTGGCATCCCAAGAAGTAGCCTGAGTCAGTTCACTCGAAATTACTTCTGTAGATGGTTCATAGCCTTGTTCAATCACAAACTGGTTAAAGTTTTTTGTCGATTGCGGATGATAAATAATACGAGGAGAACGAACATACCAACCACGGCGATCTAATCGATAAATCAAACCATCGGTTTCCAAAGCCAGTAAAGCTTCACGTGCAGCCACACGAGTGGTTTGAAACTGTTCAGAAAGCACTCTTTCTGATGGGAGTTTTGCGTGGGCTTCTAATACGCCAGATTCAATATCATGGGCAATTGCATCGCGAATAGGAATATATTTAGGTATGCGTGCTTGGTCCTGTTCCATACAAACTTAGAATTTATAAATAAAGAAATTAATAGCAATATACTGAAAAAATGTGACAAAAGCTTTTATTAATGCTGATCTTTTAAGCAAAACAATCTCTTAAGCTATTACGTCCTACTTAAATTTTTATATAAAAAAAGAGCATTTTCATGCCCTTTTTATTTTTACTTAGCCTTTAGCTTGCATGCTTAAAACGATCTATTTGCTTAATTTCATAAGGCAACCCGACATAGTTTTCAGCCAAAGTAGTTTTACCCGCAATCGAGCCCAGTACATAACTTAACTCGGCTTGTTTAATCTTATGATCAAACTCACTTTCAGTTTCAAAACGATGTAATAAGTGAGTCATCCACCAAGAAAAACGCTCTGCTTTCCATACGCGTTGTAGGCATTTTTCAGAGTATTCATTTATCCCTTGTTCGGAACCTTCGGCATAATATTCAATGAGTGCATTGGATAAATAAGCAATATCAGATGCAGCGAGATTTAAACCTTTTGCTCCAGTCGGTGGAACAATATGTGCAGCATCACCTGCTAAAAATAGTTTTCCGAAACGCATTGGCTCGGTCACAAAGCTACGTAACGGCGCAATACTTTTTTCAATAGAAGGTCCTGTCACTAACTTTTCACGGCTTTCGGGATCTAGGCGGTTTTTTAACTCATCCCAAAACTTTTCATCCGACCAGTCCTCGATGTGATCTGTTAAAGGGACTTGTAAATAATAACGGCTACGTGTTTCTGAGCGCATACTACATAAAGCAAATCCACGTTCAGACTGTACGTAAATGAGTTCATCGGCTACAGGTGGAACATCGGCCAACACCCCTAACCAGCCAAACGGATAAACTTTTTCAAAGGTCTTAATTTTATCTTCAGGCACGCTGGCACGGCAGACACCATGGTAGCCATCACACCCTGCTATAAAGTCACACTGAATTTGAAAAGCTTTACCTTGGTACTCAAACTCAACTTTTGGTGCCGTGTAGAAATCTTTTACCTGTACATTTTGAGCTTCATAAAATGAAGTGAGCTGTGCTGCTTCACGCGCAGACATTAAATCTTTGGTGACTTC
This sequence comes from Acinetobacter sp. 766875, assembly GCF_000582055.1. Classification (NCBI taxonomy): domain Bacteria; kingdom Pseudomonadati; phylum Pseudomonadota; class Gammaproteobacteria; order Moraxellales; family Moraxellaceae; genus Acinetobacter; species Acinetobacter sp. 766875. The sequence continues at coordinate 135,345 of NZ_JEXX01000008.1, forward strand.
GGTCTGGCCATATACAGTCACTTGTTTACCACCTGTAAGTGCTGCCAAATCAACCCGATGCAATTCACCATTGGTTAAGATTTCAATACCCGAATGCGGTAATCCTTTTTCTTTTAAGTTTTGATCAACGCCTGCTTGTTTCAGTAAGTCGACCGAAACTTGTTCTAAAATTCCTGCACGAATCCGTGAAGCCACATATTCAGCACTACGTTGCTCAACAATAATATGATCGATGCCAGCTTTATAGAGAAGTTGCCCAAGCAATAACCCTGCTGGCCCAGAACCAATAATTGCAACCTGTGTCTTTAAAATATCCATAACTTCATCCTTGTTTCATCCTGACTTTTAAATTACTGGCTTTAAGTTTTGTTCACTATGTATCCAAGACGAAAATAACCGTTTATCATTTAGATTGTCCGAATAGCGGACAGAAACAATCAAAATAACAGGAATGAAAGGATGCCTTCTCTCGATGCTTTTCTAGAGCACCCGAACTCGCATGAGAAAATACGTCAAGATGACTACATTGCAGGGTTAGCAAAAGGCTTGGCTTTACTGGAAGCTTTTGGAACAGATCGGCAACGACTCAATGTCACTCAAGTGGCTGAGCGAACCGGTATTAGCCGTACAGCGGCAAGGCGTTACCTAAAAACTTTAAAATACTTAGGCTATTTAGAAACCGATGAACATTACTTTTGGCTCACTCATCGCGTGCTGCGCTTTTCGAGTTCTTATCTAAGCTCTGCCCACCTGCCTAAAGTTGCTCAATCATTTTTAAATCTATTATGTGCACAGACATCTCTTACTTTTTCAATTGTGGTGTTAGACGATAACGAAGTGGTGCCGATTGCCCGTAGTTATTTACCACAGCAAGATAATTTACGTGTCAGCCCTTATGGCATGCATTTAGGAAACCGTCTCCCTGCCCATGCCACTTCCACAGGTAAAGTATTGCTGGCAGCACTATCCGAAGAAGCTCAACATGCATGGGTAAAAACTTACGGTTTAAAACGCTTAACGCCATTTACCATAGTAGATGAATCAAAGTTTTTTGAAGTGCTTAAGGGTATTTCGTTATCGGATTATTGTCTTTCCAAAGAAGAACATGAGCTTGGTGTGATTGCGATTGCAGTGCCCGTATTTAACGCCCAAGGTCAAGCGATAGCAGCGCTTAACTGCATGTCTCAAACTAACCGTGTACAAGAAGATTATTTGGTTCAGCAAATTTTGCCATTGCTGCGCAACACAGCAAATGAACTGAGAAATGTGATTTAAATAGACTTAGAAACTCTTGTGATCAATTAGATGTACAAGAGTTTCAACCCATAATTTTAAATAGTGAATTCTTTCACTTGCTGGCTTGCCAGATCTAATGCATTGCTGCAATAAGCTTTCATGTCTAAGCCTTCTGCATAAATAAAATCGACGTCATGAATGCCCATTAGCCCTAACACTGCTTTGAGATAAGGCGTGACTGCCTCAGTTTCTTGGCCAACATGAATGCCGCCCCGACTACTTACCACCACCGCTTTTACCCCTTCAACCAAACCTTGAGGATAAGTTTCGGTATAGCGGAATGTTTGTCTTGCTCGTGCCACTAAATCAAACCAGTTTTTGAGTTGAGTTGGCACATTTAAGTTGTACATCGGTGCGCCTATCACCAATAAATCAGCACTTTTTAACTCAGCAATTAATTCATCAGATAAAGCAACGATTTGCTGAATGTCTTGATTGTTATTTTCCGCACCACGCAGCGCCTGAAAAATTTCCAGATTTAATACAGGCAGATTCATTTCAGCTAAATTGCGTATGGTGATGTCATCTTGCCAACCTTGATCTTTACGGTGTTCAAGCATTACATCAATTAAGCGATTGGTTTGTGAACCCTCACCCATAATGCTGGATTTTAGTACCAATATTTTAGCCATGACCATCTCCACGTTTTTGATGAAGCCATATTAACTCCATCATAAATTCAACAGTGGTGATATTATTTCTTATCATTGGTTCCTTTTAGGCAACAATCATGCAACATGAACTAAGTGCAATTTCTATATTTGTGACTGTGGTTGAAGCTGGAAGTTTTGTAAAAGCTGCCGAGCAATTGCATTTAACTCGCTCAGCCATAAGTAAAAATATTGCTCGGCTTGAAGATCAGCTTGGTGTGGCTTTATTTAAAAGAACAACACGTTCACTCAGCATGACTGATGAAGGTGCTTTGTTTTATGAACATAGCCGCCGAGCGTTAAGTGAAATACAAAATGCAGCGGCTTTATTAGACCAAGGGAAAATTAACGCAACTGGTCGATTAAGAATGTCTGTGCCAGTGCTGTTCGGGCAACTCTTTGCTGCCCCGCTCATGGTTAAATTTGCTCAGCAACATGCGCACTTACAGTTAGAAATTTCATTTAATGATCGAACTGTAGACTTGGTTGAAGAAGGTTTTGATTTGTGTATAAGAATCGGGGCACTGCCTGATACCACTCAGCTCGTTGCCAAACCGATTGGTCAGCATCGAATGCTACTTTGTGCCTCACCTGATTATTTAAATAAAGCAGGTCCCCTACAACATATTGAGGACTTAGAGCATCACGCCACGATTGCCGATCCACATTTTGGTCAAATGCAAAAATGGCGACTTCAAAAGGAAAATGAGGCGCCTTTATTTATTAAGCCCAAAGCAAAACTCCTTTTAAATGACTTACAAGCCATTAAAAATGCAGCCCTTGCTGGAGCTGGTATCGCATGGCTACCCGATTGGCTCATTCAAAATGAATTACAGGATGGTAAGCTCGTGCAAGTGTTAGAAACCATGTCGAGCATTGCTTTTCCGATTCATTTGGTATGGCCTGCGCTGCCGTTTATGCCACTGAAAACCCGTCTTGCAATTGATTATTTGGCGCAGCATTTACCGTCTGAACTGAACAAACAAGCTTAAAATAAACAAAGCCTTTTTCAACCATGCTTACTTTGTGAATGTCATAATGTATATAGATCAAACTTAATCTTTTTTAGAAAAAAAGCCACATACAAAGATGTGGCTCAATAGAATTTACTCATCGTTCAGTCGAAAGCTTTCAAGCAAACTAGTCAGCATCCTCTTTTTTAGAAGAAGGCCCCAAAGCCATACTCGAAAATACGCCATCGCGATAAATCCATGCATGTAATAACGCAGCAGATAAATGACCAATAACGACAGCAAATAATAGCCAAGCCAAAATTCCATGTAATGTACGGAACCAAGCGTAAAGTGTCGAGTTGGTTGGTGCTATAGATGGAAGGTCCCAACCCGGAAATAAAGTGACAGGCCAATTACCTGCCGATAGTGTTGCCCATCCGAGCAATGGCAAACTAAACATCAAAATATATAGTAGCCAATGTGATGCATGGGCAAGAAATGCCTGCCAGCGCGGTACAGTCGGCGGCAATGGTGGAATTGGATAACAGACTCGATTTATTAATCTTATGATGACCAATAGTAAGATTGCGATTCCTAAAGGACGGTGAATATCAATTAACCACGGACGCCAAGTAATTGAGGTGGTCATTCCTACCCCAATAAATAGCATGGCCAAAATTGCTGCCGCCATAAGCCAATGCAGTATTTGAGCAGTCAAATTAAAATGACGTGGAGCATTATCGTTAGATTTGTTTTGCATTGTTCAGCTCTCCTATTTGCCCACGGCATCCGTTGCTTTGCCAAATCCAATTTCACGTAATCGAGCATTGTAAGACTGGGAATAGATTGCCGCTCGTGCTGCGAGTACTGGATCATCTGATAACTCAATTCCGGGTGGCACCAAAGTTGGGTCAAAGTTAATATCACGACATGCGCCATTTACCTGATCAGTTACATTTTTGACTTCTAATGTTCCGGCTATAACTTCTTTACGTTCTTTTGGCCAAGGCTGAGATGGGTCATTCACCGGGTCTCCTGGTTCGGCAAGTTGCAAAACCAAATCCCAATAGAGCGGCCCTTCAGCCAAACGTTTTTTGATGTCCTTAAATAAAAAATCAGGGCCAGCTTGATCACGTTGTTCTTTGGTCAGACTAATAAATTTTGAATGAGGACGCATAGACCAACGGACTGGCTGTTCTTGTCCATTGGCCGCTCGCAATATAAAGGCATTTACGACATAAAATTCTGCGCCGCTAAAACTACCGGTTAATGGCATCTTGGCCTTTTGCTCAATAGACTTACGCGCTTCGGGATATTCTTTTAAAAACGCCTCCACAAGGGCTGGATCAGGTTTTCCAGTAGATGGAACGGGTTTAAATGCTTTTTGCTGCGCCAAAAAACCTTCGGCATTTCGCGTAGGGAAATAGGGAAAGTTGTTTAATTTCATACGCCACTGTGAATGATCGGCTGGAGAAAGTAATAAAGCCATACTCACTGTTGCGGTAGAATTATCTGGTGCATGCGGGTTACCGCTTCCAATAGAAAATCGGCCAATTGCTGGTATATCAGACTTGGCAAATACAGTGGCTTTAGAGAGTGCTGCTGCCGCACCATTACTATGGTAAGTGCCATCAAAACAAATACCTTTACCATGTGCACGTCGATATCCAGGATCAAAGTTTTTTAATGTGTCACCCAAAAAAGTTTTGGATGTTGTTCGATGTCCAAATAGACCAGCGGTCCAAGCAAATGCCAATACTAAAGCGCCTGCGATTACAGCAATACCCACGAATCGCAGCCAATACTTCTTTAGCGTTTTAAAATTCAAATTATTCATTCTTCATCCTGTGTAAATTATATAGCTGCGTCTATAAAGAAAAGTTTGATCCTATAAAAGGAGTATTACTTACATTGATGGAACCATGTTCAAAATTAGTTGAGTAAATAAAATCCTAAAATTTCTGGATCCAATATAGAGATGAGCCTTAATATAATATTTATTCCTGAGCCATATAAGGTACGTACCTCAAGGTTAGTATTAAGCTTATTCACATTTGAATGGAGATAAATAAAGCATGGGTACGAAAAATGTAAAAGTCCCCACCTTGACCGAAAGAGTCCGAAGAGGCGATCTTTTTACTGGAGAGAATAATTGTCAGTCCCGAGAAGCATTTGCTCATGTTACAAGCCTCTGGGGAGTGATATGCCTGATTGCTTTACGTGACGGCACACATCGTTATAGTGAGTTACGCCGTAAAGCAAACGGGGTTAGCGAAAAAATGCTGACTCAGACCCTCCAGCATTTAGAAAGAGATGGTTTTATACGTAGAACTTCTTATCCAGTCGTCCCTCCCCACGTCGAATATGATTTAACCTTATTAGGTGAAGAAGTCGCTAAACGTGTTGCTGCACTTGCTGACTGGTTAGAGGTTAATTTAAGCGATATTAAAGCAGCCTCTTTAGCTAGTGAGAATGGATAGTGGCGAGAAGAAAACGCTCCAACATCTTTTCCTGCTCGATTGCCCCATCTGAGCTTAAAAGCTGAATGATTGTACCCTCCACCATATATACAAATAGCTTGGCATCATTAAAAGAAGCATCCGCGTTTAGCACTCTAAGCTGACTGTAAATTTCATTTTTTAGCCATGTTCTATAGCGCATTGCGGTCTGATAGGCTTTTGGATAACTATTTTTAATCTCAAAAATAGCTTTAAATAATAAGTAATACGGCCCTTCTATATCGGTATGTAAATAATAAAGCTTTTTGAGTTTATCTATGGCGGCAGTAACTAAGTCATACTCGACCATTGCAACCACTTGGTCTTGGAGTCGTTCTTTTTGTACGATCAGGCAAATTTCAATAAAGCGTTCTTTAGAGTGAAAGTAGTTATAAAACGTCATTTTATTCACTTCGGTTTCTTTCACAATTTTGTCGACGCCCACCATGTGAAACCCACCGTGATGAAACAGATTAATCCCTTTTTTTACTACTTCTAAAGCACGTGTTGAGAGAACTAAATTTGGCATAGTTTTACCGTTATAAATTCTTGTTGTTTGTAAATGAGATACTTTTTTGGGAGAAAAAAAGGCACAGCAAAGCCGTAAAGACTGTGCTTGGCACATCTCAAGTTTGTTTTTGATAAGTTTTAAATAAAAATGACTTTAAGCCTGAAAACCTTAGGGCGTTCAAGCTGCTTTAATTTTTAAGCTGTGTCGTTATAGCTTTTGGCATTGAGAGCCAAGAAATAATGGATGTGCAAAGCCAACTCCTTTTTATTGGGAGTTCTGCCGACATTAAAATTATGGTGGCAGAACGAGAAAGGGTTCGCGGACTGGTTTCGACTCCAGCACACCCGAGGGTGTCCCTCTCCCGTCCTACCGCTACGGGAGGAGACTGGGAGTTTACACATAAGACTATTCCTCAGAAGAAATAATCCTGATGTGGTCGAAAAAATCGGTCCGCGACGACCGGCTGGCAATGTGGCCAGCAGGCAAAGAATAGTGCCCAACCCTGTTACAGTCAAGCACGCAAAATGCCATTTGTTTTAAATTAAATCATCAGAAAAGTAAGGCTAAATAATGAAGGGGTTATTGTTAAGTGGGGGTTATAGAGGGGTAATATTTAATTTGGTGCTAACTTTGCAATATAATTGGGAAATTAGAGATTCGTTAACACTTTATTCGTTTTAAATTTTGGTGCTTCTCTAATCTTTTTTCAATAATACAAATTTATTATTAATAAATCCTATCAAAAAACAACCATATACTTATAATAAATCATTATAGGTATATGGTTATATCAACAACTATATTTTATTCCTTATACCAATTTTCTGGAATTAAAGCATTACCGCCTCTAAAAGGATCCAACAAATGAATATTATTCAAACCTTTAAACATAATAGATGGTACATGTTCAAACATTAATATTTGAAATTCATGCTTATAATTAATATTCACAGTATCAATAAAATTATTTAACAGCTGAAAAGCAATTTTTATTTTCTCTTGATCACTATACTTTACATCTTTTGATGCACCATCATCACCCCAATAAGGTCTACTTGGTTGATCTATTATTAAAAAAGAAGGTACAAATTTAGATCCTTTATTAATTGCCACTTCATGCAAAGATAAAAAATGAATTAAATGTAAAAACATATGATTTGAACTACTACCAATATTTTCAATTAGGGTAGACTTCGGCTTTCTTAGTTGAATCTTCTTATCTTTATAATTAAAGCTTGCATACCAATTTGCATAATTATCTAGTGCACCATTTACCTGTTGCATTAATTCAGTAGCAACCTCATCAATCAAACCAATGGTAGCTACTCTTTCATCTTCAACATTTTTAACATTAATTGAATTATATTCATTTTCAATATCGTTGATTTCAGGCAAATTATTAGATAACTTATTACTTTCTAGCTGCGTATAAATACTAAGTTTGCCTTTTGCCTCACCAATAAATTCCCATTTATTTTGCAACTCCAAAAATGATTGAGGAGCCTCAGGTAGTACTTGGAGCTCATACATTAACTTTTCTTTCTCAACTTTAAGTCGAATTATCTCAGAATTTATCTGACTTTCTACCGGCTGTTTAGCTTGAATTTCTTTTTTAATATTTGAAAGATCTAATTTTAGAGCACTAATTAATTCATCAAAAACTTCAGATTTAACCACTTCATTTGATCTTTTTACTAAAGCTTCAATCGGCTTTAAACTATCTCTAGAGTTTTTTAAAATTTTCTTATAATTTGAATAATCATCATTAAATTGAGAACATTCTTTTAACTGCTTATTGATAATAAATAATCTTGAATTGATTTCTTCACGTCTTTTTGTTGAAAAATCATAATCAGGAATAGTTTTAGTATTCTCTAATAAACTATATAAATCGATCGGCAATATATTAGTATCAACTTGGGGAATAAGGCCATAAGCAACAGCTTTTGAAGCTATATTTCTAACTTCAAAATCGAAAGAATTTTTACCCTCATTTAAAAGTTTTTCTCTTTTTTCCCATTTAAGAATATCTTTAAGTAAAGAATCTTTTTTCTCTTGGGCCAAAATATTATTTAAATCATCAATACCTAAAGCTAAATCAAAAACTCTTGGTAATGCTTCACGGTATCTTGGGATTTCTTGTTTATCAAAAAAATTTTTACTATTTATAATAATATCATCTGAAATCATATTAAAAAGGAAAAAATATCTAAAAGATACTTTACTCCCAGCTCTTAAAGAACTTCCTCCAAAAGGTAATTTTACCCTCTCATCTAATCCAAACTCAGAAGCAATTATTCCTTTTAATACATCTTCTTTTATATTTGTTTTAATAATTTCTGGAATAACACCTAAAGATGAAAAATAATATTCATCTGAAACACCTCTTTCAGATGGACTTTTACGAGCTAGAAAATAATTTTTATTATTAATATAAAACTTAATACCATACCAGCTCACGTTATCATTAATAATATCATGAGGAATATTATGTTCACTAGCTAAAAAACAATAATCAAAAATCTTTAATAAAGTTGATTTGCCAGTTTGACTTCCCCCAGTTATCACATTAATTTTATTTCTCTTAAAATCTAATTTTCGAAGTTCATTTTTTCTTGACCATAGAACAATCGCATCTAATCCAAAATTCATAATTTTACTCTAAAGTTTAAATAAAGTTCTTCTTCAGATTCTTGTAGCAGCTCTGAAATTTTATTAGCTGCTTTTGAGATCTTAATTGCCCTCTCACCGAATTCTTTATCGATATCCAGAATATTTCTTAGCTCAATATTTTCATTGAATTCTAAGTAATTTAAATTTATTAAAATTTGAATAGAGTTCAACGTAAGTGGTAGAGTGCTAAAATAACGTCTATTAAAATTTGTTAATAATCGTGGATATGTTGAAACAAAGGAAGCTGATCCTTTAAAAGTTGTTCGTTTATGAGATAGTAATTGCAATGTCGGTTGATGTATTACTAATGGTAAAATTAATAATGATTTGGAAATAGACAAACTTTTTACTTCGTTCATAACCGTAGCTAAAGCTACCGCCCCTATACCAATATTATTATAACCGTCCCAAAAAATTCGATAATTATTATCTTCGGATGTTTTCACTATTTGTTCCAATCTCTATGCCAACCTATTAAGTTTTCATTGGATAAATGATAAAGCTCACCGTTACTTAGCTCTGTATTAAGTTTATTGTTTGCTATCGTAAACTCTATAATACGAAGATTTCGCAATAATTCTCTAGCATTTTTTACAATATCCATGTCATGACAACTTTCACACCAATGTTCAAACTCATTTTCCCATTTATTCGTCACATCACTATGAAAATCATTAATTTCATCATAAATAATTTCTCCATTTTGCAACCATTCATCTAAAAACCTGATTATTTTTAATCTTTGACTAGTATATTTTATAGCTTTTTCCATGTCATTTACTTTCATAGCTTGTATATTTATTAATTGCTTAATAAAGTTCTGTGAAAAAAGATCATCAGGTAACACTGGTTGAAAAGACTTACTTAACTGTAAAGGTGTTCGAGCTGTGCTAAAAATATTTCTATAACGTTTATAAAAATCATCAAAATTAATTTCTACTTTACCCCCATTTTTAATATTTATAAAATTATCAAATCTTATATTTGAGTCTAATCGCTCATAGACCTCCTGAATCCGACTTTCATCAATCATCTTATCTCTTATTGATTCTTTTATTAATATATCTAAATCATCTTGATCAAGCTCTAAATAAATTTTTTCCAAAAAATTAGCTTGTACTTCTTCATCTAATTCAAGTAAAAAATTTATATACTTTTTAATGTTATCATTATCTGTTTTTTCATATAAAACAACAATATGAGTTCTAAGCTCATGAAAAGTACTTTCTTTCTTCTTATATTTTTCTATAATTTCCAAAAAATAATTTTTTTTACTTTCAGTTTTATTAGTTACTAAATGAAATTCAGTTCTAGATATAAAATCTATCTGTTGACTCTTTTCTGCTCGACCAGCTGCTTTATCTACAATTATATTTGCCCAATTATATAAAGTCTTCCATAAATCAACATCCAATTCCGCTAAGGAAACAGCATTATCAGAAGCATTTTTTCTGACTGTATGTTTAAGTTGAATAAGTATTTGTTGATTATTTTTAAGTGTTGTATGAACATCATCTCTGACTTCAAGGCCCACAGATTGTCCTTTCTTCAGATTAAGTAACTTATATAAAAAATAGTAATACTGATACTGAAAGCCGATCTCTTTATTATCAGCATTTGTTTTATCAGTAAAAGTTTTTATATCATTCTTCATTTAGTAAACCCATTAATATGAATGGAAATTTTTCATAGAAAAATACAGATAATGTCAGCCATTATCTGTATTTATAAAATTTAAGCAACGTCTTTTTTATATCTTATAATACATTTATCAATTTAGTTAAGTTCTACTTTAGATATAACAACCTCATAACCGCCTATCACGGCGCAAGCCTATAACACGTAGAAGTAAATAAAGCGACTCTATTATTCAAACCGTCTGTTATCACCACTTCATAATGGGCAAATTTTTTACTACTTCCAACCTTGGTTGCCGTTGCAAATAACACCCTATCTTTCGCACCGCTCATATAACGAATATCCGCCTGTAGGCCCGTATATGGCGCATCCCCTGCATTACAAGCCATCGCAAAAGCAATATCGGCTAAAGAAAATATGACGCCGCCATGCACACCGCCCAAGGCATTCATGTGTTCATCTTTCACATTAAGCTGACAACGCGCCTCATCAAAACTGCGATGCAGCACTTGTACACCCAATAGCTCTGCGAATTGATCAACTGCGGTAGTTTCCATTTTTTGCACAAACGTCTCCCTACTCGTGCGAGTATTCCTTAAGTGTTATAAACCCATGTGTATTGAAATCGACTTATTAATAGCCATTAAACGCTATCTTGTTTAATCTGATAGTTTGAAGCACTAAAGTCCTTATAGGTCAGACGGTCATCTGACTCTGAGCTTAAAGGCTGAACTTCTTGCATGGAGTTTAAGCAGCGCTGTGCAAGCTCAATGTACTCTTGCGTGCCTCTAGTTTTCCACTTTTTTTCTTGTTCTGATAAATCACGTGCAACCTTGGCAGGACTACCCATTGCCAATACATTTGCCGGAATAATGTCTTTAGTTTTGACCAGACTATTTGCACCAATAATAGTGTTTTCACCAATTTCGGCATAGTCCAAAATTACGCTGTTCATGCCGACCAAAACATTTTTACCAATGCGGCAACCATGCAAAATTGCCCCATGCCCAATGTGCCCCATTTCTTCAACTAAAGTTACGCTTTGCGGAAAGCCATGCACGGTGCAGCTATCTTGTATATTGGCATTTTGCTTAATATGGATACGACCAAAATCGGCACGCAATGAAGCAAATGGCCCTACATATACGCCCGCTTCAATAATCACATCACCAATTAAAACAGCGGTTGGGTGTACAAAAGCCTCTGGACTGACCACAGGAATAACACCGTCAATACTATAACAAGGCATGATTTAACCTCTCATTTGTTGCCACCAAACCTCCGAAACGGCGCCAATAATGTGCTGTGGCATTTGGCATTGGTCCTTCTGCTGTTGCGGCAACAGACAAGAAGTATTCATCCGCAGGTTCAAATACTTTTTTATAAATATTCATTGATAAAGTTCGCGCACTAATCGCGGGCCAGTCAGTTGGCAACAACTCAAGCGGTAATGCTGGGTCTTTCAATAAAATCCGTCGATAATAATGAATGAGCAAAGTTCGAATTTGAAAGGCCTGAACAGGTTCGAGTTGTTCGTTTTCCTGCATCAGCAGCACACCAATTTCTCTAAAAATATCGAGAAACTGTAGATATCTTTGGCGTAATTCATCGATGGGCCAGTTGGTTCTGAGCATACGACCAATGGTATCGACCGAATTATTAAAGAGCTGCAAGGTTTCGGCTTTAAATACCACCACTTGCTCACTCATATTTAAGTCAACCAACAAGCGTTGCAGTTCAATACGGTTACAACCCGGATAAGCCATTAAGTTTGTCGAAATATTGGCAAATCCTAACCATTCGAGTTCTTTCTTTAACAACGCTTTATTTTCAGTGTCGAGGCTAGACATCAGAATAAGATCCCAATAATGGTCCCACTCTTTCATCTGGTCGTTGTAAATGCGTTGCTCGGCTTGCAAATAAGTCGAACGGCTCGAATCGGTAATTCGATAAAAACTGGTTCTGCCGATTTTGTCTGAACATAACCAATCATTTTTAACTAAACGAAAAACAGAGGTTCTTACAGCGCGATCATTAAAACCAAATAGCTCTAATAACTGAATCAGGCTTGCAAGACTAATGTTTCCACCTCTATGAAGTACTGAATCTCCAAAAATTGTCGAAATAAGCGAAGTTCCACTTAAGGTTTCATTCTTTACAACAGAATCAATTATTTGCTGTATTTTTGCACTCATACTCATGTCTTGGCGTTTAGTTTCAGGGTATAGATTCTATACCCTGAATGATCTTGATGTTAAGCAATCTGACGCATATCGATTACCCGTTTTGCCTTGCCTTCCGAACGAGGTAAGGTCGCTTCTGTCACAACTTCTACAGTAACGCTAATCCCAATCATGGTTTTAATGCGTTTCATCAACTCCTGAGCAAGTTGATTGGCCTGTATAGTACAGTTATGACACATCTCTGTACGAATATGCAAAGTATCCATATGTCCTTTCTTAGTCACCAAAATTTCATAATTTGGAACTAAATGCGGAACTTGCAAAATTTGCTCTTCAATTTGAGTCGGGAAAACGTTCACGCCGCGAATAATCAGCATGTCGTCGCTACGGCCCACAATTTTATCCATTTTGCGCATTGCCAGATTTTCACCCGGTAGTAAGCGGGTCAAATCACGAGTACGGTAACGAATAATCGGTAAGCCTTCTTTGGTAATGGTGGTAAAGACTAACTCACCAAGTTCACCATCTTTGCAAACTTCACCTGTTTCAGGGTTAATAATTTCTGGGTAGAAATGATCTTCCCAAATGGTTAGTCCTTCGCCCTCACCTAAACACTGCATGGCAACGCCCGGCCCCATCACCTCAGACAAGCCATAAATATCGAGTGCTTTAATATTAAGGCGTTCTTCAATTTCACGGCGAAGTTCGTTGGTCCACGGCTCGGCACCAAAAATACCCACTTTTAAAGAGGTATTACGTGCAGTACCAAATTGTTGTTCGAGCTTTTCAATAATGCTCACGCAATACGATGGCGTAACCATAATTGCAGTCGGTTTAAAGTCTTGAATAAGCTGTACTTGCTTTTCAGTTTGCCCGCCAGACATTGGGATAACCGTTGCGCCTAAGCGCTCGGCACCATAATGTGCGCCTAGTCCACCTGTAAACAGTCCATAGCCATAAGCCACCTGAACCATGTCTTTCGCGGTTAAACCTGCCATGCGTAAGCAACGCGCAACAATGTCCGACCAAGTGTTAATATCTTTTTGGGTATAACCCACCACAGTCGGTTTACCCGTTGTACCTGATGATGCATGTAAACGCACAATTTGCTCTTGTGGCACAGCAAACATTCCAAACGGATAGTTGTCTCTTAAATCCTGTTTGGTGGTAAATGGAAACTTTGCCAGATCGTCTAAAGTTACGAAGTCATCAGGATGCACACCTGCTTCATCGAACTTTTTCTTATAGATCGGACTATTTTCATATACAAAAGTCAGGGTTTGTTTTAACCGTTTCGTTTGCAGCTCTCTAAGCTCTGCAAGTGTTAATTGCTCAACATTATCCGTTGTGAGGCTGTCCATCGCCTATCTCCTCATTATGTATTTTTAAAAACCGTCTGAATTAATTTAAGTTTTCCAAAATCAGTGCAACGCCTTGTCCAACACCTACACACATCGTGCAAAGTGCATAGCGTCTACCGCGTTTTTTTAGCTCACGTGTTGCTGTAATCACTAAACGTGTACCACTCATACCGAGCGGATGTCCTAACGCAATCGCACCGCCATTTGGGTTAACACGTTCATCGTCATCTTTTAGACCAAGTTCACGCATACAAGCCAAAGATTGGGCTGCGAATGCTTCATTTAGTTCGATCACATCCATCTGATCTAGCGTTAAACCTGTTTGCTTTAAAATTTTCTGCACAGCCGGAACAGGACCTATACCCATATATTTGGGTTCAACCCCTGCACTTGCAATGCCAATTACACGTACTAAAGGTTTTAAACCATGTGTATTTGCAAATTCACGGTTGGTAATTAACACACATGCAGCACCGTCATTTACACCAGAGGCATTTCCGGCAGTCACCGAACCACCTTCTTTTTTAAATGGGGCTTTTAGTTTTGCGAGTGCTTCAAGTGTCGTTTCACGCGGATGTTCATCGCGGCTCACCACAATCACGTTTTTCTTACGGTCTACAATCTCGACAGGCAAAATCTCATCGTTAAAGAAACCGTTTTGTTGTGCCGCAGCCGTTTTTTGCTGGCTACGCAATGCAAACGCATCTTGGTCTTCACGGCTAATTTGATACTTTTCAGCTACATTTTCCGCAGTTTCAGGCATGCTGTCGGTGCCGTATTGTGCTTTAAGTTGCTTATTTACAAAGCGCCAGCCAATGGTGGTGTCATAAATTTCAGGTGTACGGCTAAAGGCTTCGGTCGGTTTAGCTTGTACAAATGGCGCACGGCTCATCGACTCAACACCACCTGCCAACACAAATTGTGCTTCACCAGCTTTAATTGAGCGTGCCGCAAGCCCTACTGCATCTAAGCCAGAAGCACACAAACGATTGACCGTCATAGCGGGTACAGTATCAGGTAAGCCCGCCAACAGTGTTGCCATACGTGCAACGTTACGGTTGTCTTCACCTGCTTGGTTGGCACATCCTAAAAACACTTCGTCTACCTTATTCCACGGTAAGTTCGGGTGTTTATCTTTTAAATATTTAATGGGCAATGCAGCTAAATCATCTGCACGTACAGCACTTAGGGCACCTGCATATCGTCCAATTGGGGTACGAATAAAATCGCAAATTAAAACGTCTTCCATGTTGACTCCTGATTATGCAAATTCGGTCATATCGCGTGAATATTGAGTAGCAATGTTTTGAGTTTTCGCTACATATTGCTTGAGGTAGATACTCGCGCGATATTTTTCCTCTCCATATAGTGCATATAAGTTATTTAAGGTTTGGAGCACATAAGTGCCGCCCATTTGTGTCAACCACTGGTAAGGACCTTTAGGATAATTCACTCCATATTTCATGGCATTATCAATATCTTCCAGACTCGCAATACCATGTAAACTTGCTTCGCAAGCTTCATTAATGAGTAAAGCGATGGTACGTAAGGTTAACAATGCCGGATGGTCTTTAATCCACATCACACTCATACCAAACTGTGCAAAGTAAGCTTCAACTTTAGCCAGATCACTTGCTTCACAAAGCTCGTTATGACTGAGTACTAAAGCCTCTGCATGCTCAAAATCATGATGCCAATCCATTAAAACCACTTTACGGCTTAAGTAATGAATATTGGCAGACTCACCTTGGCTTAAACGTAAGTCGATATCATCAATTTGAAGGATATTGTCATCACTCGCAGATCCGCCTTTTAAACCTAAACGCGTTAAAAAAGCAGGTAGCTGAGACCAAGTCCCTTTTAGCTGAATATGGGCATCGACTGGCTTGGCAACCACAGCTTGAGGCTGAAATGTCTCGTACTGATTTTTTTCGTTATAGGTATAAAAGCCTTGTTTTGACTTACGGCCCCAAGCACCCGCATCGACCAATTCCTTTTGAATGAGGCTTGGGCGGTAACGTGGCTCGTAAAAAAACTCTTGGTAAACGCTTTGCGTCACCGAAAAGTTAACATCTTGACCAATAAGGTCGGTAAGTTCACAAGGCCCCATCGCAAAACCACCACATTGCTTTAAGGCATAGTCTAGCTGGTCATAGCTGGTGACTTGTTCTTGCAGCGCTCTAAAGCCTTCTGCATAAAACGGACGAGCAATTCGGTTAACAATAAAACCAGGTGTCGATTTGGTAAGTACCGGAATTTTTTTCCAATTCAACATCAAGTTTTTTAAAGCCAAACATAAGCTGTTTGATGTTTTTAAGCCTTGTACAATTTCGACCAGTTTCATAACTGGCGCAGGGTTAAAAAAGTGTAAACCCACTACGCGCTCAGGGTGAGCAATACCCGCCGAAATTGCAGTCACTGAAATTGAAGATGTATTGCTTGCAAAAATGGTTTGCGCACTACAAATTTCAGCGAGTTGCTTAAATAAAGACTGTTTAACTTCTTTTTTCTCAACGACTGCTTCAATCACCAAGTCTGCATCACGTAGTGCTTCAACCTGATTGACCACCGTTAAACGCGCTAGAGCTTCATCAGCTTGCTGTTGTGTAAGCTTGCTCTTTTCAACCAGCTTTTTAAAAGTCTGCTCTAAGCCGTGAGCGGCTTGTTGCGCCTTTTGAGCGTCCAGATCATATAAAATGGTCGAGTGTCCATTGACGATGGCTAACTGGGCAATGCCGATGCCCATAGTGCCAGAACCAATAACGGCAATTCGGGCACGAGATAAGTCTAATTCTGTCATGCTTAGCGCCCTTTAAAATTTGGTTCGCGTTTATTCATAAAGGCTTGTACACCTTCACGATAATCTTCTGAACGACCCGCAATGCGTTGTAAGTCACGCTCTAAAAGCATTTGCTCATCAAAAGTGTTATTGCTTGATTGATGAATGGCTTTTTTAATGAGAGATAAACCAAAAGTAGGCTGTTTCGCTAAGCGCTCTGCGAGTTCAGTCACTTTTGCTTTGAGTTCAGCGTCTTCAACCACATCCCAAATCATGCCCCATTCTTTTGCGGTTTCTGCTGGGAGCTTGTCACCTAACAAAGCCAATCCCATCGCACGTGCATGACCTACAGCACGTGGTAAAAACCATGTACCAGCCGAGTCTGGAACCAAACCTAAGCGGCAAAAGGCTTGTACGAAGTTTGCCGATTTTGCTGCAATCACTAAGTCACACGCCAATGCAATATTTGCCCCTGCACCTGCTGCCACACCATTTACAGCACAAATGACAGGCTTTGGCATATTTACAATCGTTTTAATGAGCGGGTTATAGTAAGTTTCAATGGAATATCCTAAATCTGGAGCTTCAGCATTTGGGTCTACTACACGGTCCCCTAAATCTTGCCCTGCACAAAAGCCACGGCCTTCACCACTAATCACAACACAGCGAACATCCGAATTTTTAGTCCACTGGTTTAAAACCTCAGCCACTTCACGGTGCATATCAACGTTAAAGCTATTCAGTGCTTTTGGGCGGTTAAATGTCAGGTAGCCAACACCATTTTTTTCTTCAGCAATAATATTTTGATAGTCCATCACTCACCTCTAAACACTGGCTTTCTTTTCTCAAAGAAAGCGTTAATCCCTTCGTTTCGATCTTTTGTAGCCGCCAGCCAGACAAAGTTTTGACGTTCAAACTTGAGTCCCTGACTTAATGTTGTTTCATGAATACTTTTAATTGATTGTTTAATCACGCGAATCGCTAAAGGCGCTTGTTTGGCAATTTTGGCTGCAAGTTGAACCGCATATTCAACGGTTAATTCAGTCGGCACCACTTGACTGCAAATGCCATGTTGCTCGGCTTGTTTTGCCGAAATCATTTCACCTGTCATGGCCCAGCGCATGGTGAGTTGTTGCCCAACCAAGCGTGCCAAACGTTGTGTTCCGCCTGCACCCGGCAACATACCCAAGGTAATTTCAGGTAATGCAAAACGGGCATTTTCACCGCAAATCACCATATCTGAATGCAAAACCAACTCAAACCCAGCGCCTAAGGCATAGCCATTGACTGCACTAATCAGTGGCTTACTAAACGCATCAATTTTCTGCCAAAGCTTCGGGCGAATATCGAGTTGCAAAGACACGGCATCCATTGCAGCTAGCTCACTAAGATCTGCTCCAGCCGCAAAACACTGAGCGTTACCCGTTAAAACCACTGCTTTGATTTGAGCATTATGTTCAGCTTCTTCGAGCAACTCGCATAAACACTGCAATGTTGCATTGTTTAAAGCATTTCTTTTTTCTGGACGGTTTAGGGTTAATAACAAAACACCGTCAGCAGCTGTACTGGCTTTGATCAACTCTTGCATG
The DNA here is from genome assembly GCF_000582055.1 of Acinetobacter sp. 766875. NCBI lineage: Bacteria > Pseudomonadati > Pseudomonadota > Gammaproteobacteria > Moraxellales > Moraxellaceae > Acinetobacter > Acinetobacter sp. 766875. The sequence goes on from NZ_JEXX01000008.1 coordinate 153,476, forward strand.
ACAGCCTCTATTCATCAAAACTCAAGCGAACATTTGAGCCTTTTGGTAAGGTCTGACAGCTCAGCACATAGCCCTTTTCAACTTCATCTTCTTCAAGACTATAGTTAAGGAACATGTCGACTTCGCCTGAAAGCACCTTACAACGACAGGTCGCACACACCCCACCTTTACATGCATACGGTAAGTCGGCACCCGCACGTAAAGCCGCATCAAGAATACTTTCGTCGTCCTGAGCTACAGAAACGATCAGCTCACGGCCATCTAAAATGATGTTTACTTTTTCTTCTTTACGGTTTGCATCTGCTTCAACACTACGTTTACGCGCTTGGCCTGTATGGAAACGTTCGGTGTGAATGCGCTCTTTGGCAATACCAAAGTTCGGCAACGTATTTTCTACGGCATTCATCATTTCGTCTGGGCCGCAGGCAAAAACATGGTCGAAATTTGTTTCAAGCACTTCAAAATCAAAAAGCTGTTTAAGCTTTTCTGCATCAATACGACCGTTCATTAGTTCACTATCGTTGAACTCACGAGAAAAAATATTGATGAGTTGAAAGCGTTCTTTAAACTGATCTTTCAAATCCATAATTTGCTCGGCAAACATGGTTTGTTTCCATGAGCGATTGCCATAGAGCAAGGTAAAATTAGCTTCAGGTTGTTCAAATAAAACTTGTTTAATAATTGATAGAATTGGCGTGATACCACTACCTGCCGCAACGCCTAAATAGTTTTGTCCGCCCATCTTGGCTGCTTTTTGAAAAAACACGCCTTGTGGTGGCATCACTTCAAGTACATCGCCCACTTTTAAATGGTCATTTGCCCAATTTGAAAATTGACCCTGATCAATTTTTTTAACCGCAATACTGATGTCTTCTTTGCCCGCATAGCTACAAATTGAATAACAACGACGGATTTCACCCGCTTCGGTTAAATGGCGAATGGTTAAGTGTTGCCCTGGTTGAAATTGAAATTGTTCTTGTTGTTCAGGTACAACGTCAAATGCAATACAAATTGCCTGATCGGTTTGCGGTGTAATACTTTTTACTTTTAATGGTACAAATTGGCTCATGGCTGATTTCCTTATCTAAAGACTTAAATACATTTGAAGTAATCAAAAGGCTCAAGACAGTCCTGACATTTATAAAGTGCTTTACAGGCGGTAGAACTAAACTCTGTTAACAGTCGGGTATGTCGGCTTTTGCAACGTGGGCACTCGACACCATCATTTAAATGAACGTGAGTTCCACACTGATGCGCCAACCCTTCAGGTGGTGCAATGCCATAAACTTGCAGTTTCTTTTTACCCGCATCAGACATCCAGTCCGTGGTCCATGCTTCTGATAAATCGACCATGACTTTGACCGGTGTCAAAGCTTCTGCGGTAAATGCCTCAACAATTTGTGTTTTGAGCATATCTGTTGCTGGGCAACCGCTATATGTCGGAGTTAAACGAACAATAATTTCCTGTTGATCGTTAATCTCTACACCGCGAATCATGCCTAAATCGACAACCGATAAAACCGGAATTTCAGGGTCACTTACCGTTTGTAGAACATCCCAACATTGGTCGATGCAATGACGAATCATTTGCATGGCTCACCTCCTTGTCTTACCAGGTCATTCCCGGATAAGTTCTTTGAATACATTGCATTTCAGCCAACAAATAACCCAAATGCTCGGTATGCAATCCTTGTTTCGCACCACGGCGATAAGCACCGTTCACAGCAACATTTAATTCAAAACGCTTAAGCTCATCTGCAATAGTTTGGTTCCATTGTTCTTTTTCATTTGAAAAATCTGGAATCACGCCTTCTGCAACTAGTGCTTGCTCGTCTGCACTCAGTTCAAATAATTCAGCGGTAAAGCGCCATAAATTATCTAAACCGTCTTGTACACGTTGATGCGCTTCATCTGTGCTTAAACTTAAACGTTCCATCCAGCTTGTTGAAAAACGTATGTGATACTTCACTTCTTTTAAAGATTTCACAGCAAGCGCACTTAATTCAGGAAGTGAGCTTTGCGCTAAAGCCGTAAATAAATGAAGATGGTAATGGTCCATCAACCACTGGCGTACAATCGTTTGTGCAAAGTCACCATTGGGTTGTTCGCACAACAAGAGGTTTAAAAACTCACGTTCTGTACGGAAATACGCAAGTTGGTCTTCATCACGCTTAGCTTCATCATATTGACCAGCCAAAGTCAGAAAGTTTCTTGCTTGACCTAACAAGTCCAAGCCGATATTTGCTAAGGCAATATCAATTTCTAGCTCAGGTGCATGCCCGCACCATTCAGCCAAACGCTGAGATAAAACCAGTTGACTGTCGCCAATATGTAATAAGAATTTAGATAAAACTGAGTGATTCATTTGCCATTCCCCTTACATGTGCTCAATGCCATCTGGGATATGGTAAAAAGTCGGATGACGATAAACCTTGTCTAAAGAAGGATCGAAAAATTCAGCTTTTTCATCTGGCTGTGATGACTTAATCAGTTCTGAACGAACTACCCAAATGCTAATTCCTTCATTACGACGCGTGTAAACATCACGAGCATGTTGCAATGCAATTTCATCATCAGGTGCTCTTAAGCTGCCTACGTGACGGTGACTTAAGCCTTGTTTACTACGTACAAATACTTCGTAGAGCGACCAGTTGTTTTTATCTTCCATTTTGATTTCCTCAAATTTTTCCATAAATCTTGTTAAGCCACTTTGTTCGCTTCAAGCTGCTGTTTTTTCGCGTAGACTACTGCTGCATCACGAACCCATTTGCCGTTTTCCCATGCTTTACGGCGTGCTTCGATACGCTCGTGATTACATGGTCCACGTCCGGCAATCACTTCATTAAATTCGTGCCAGTCAATCTCGCCAAACTCATAATGGCCTGTTTCTTCATTGAACTTTAAATCTGGGTCCGGTACTTCCAAGCCAAGTTGCAACACTTGTGGTACGGTGTTATCGACAAACTTTTGACGTAATTCATCATTACTAAAACGCTTGATTTTCCACGCCATGCTTTGTGCGCTGTTTGGAGAATGCTCATCACTTGGACCAAACATCATCAGTGCTGGCCACCAGAAACGGTTCACTGCATCTTGTGCCATCTGTTTTTGTTCCGGTGTACCGTTTGCCAAAGCCATCATGGCTTCAAAACCTTGGCGTTGGTGGAAACTTTCTTCTTTACAAATGCGTACCATCGCACGTGCATATGGCCCATATGAAGTACGGCAAAGCGCAACTTGGTTCACAATGGCGGCCCCATCGACAAGCCAACCAATTGCAGCGACATCTGCCCAAGTCAAAGTTGGATAGTTAAAGATTGATGAGTATTTCATTTTCCCATTAATCAACTTTTCCATCATGTCATCACGGTCAGCACCTAAGGTTTCTGCAGCGCTATACAGATATAAACCATGACCCGCTTCATCTTGTACTTTCGCGAGCAAAACCGCTTTACGTTTTAAAGTCGGCGCACGCGTAATCCAGTTTCCTTCAGGCAACATACCTACAATTTCAGAATGGCCATGTTGCCCGATTTGACGAATCAATGTTTTGCGGTAGGCATCAGGCATTTGATCCTTAGCCTCGATCGTAATTTCATTGGCAATATTTTGTTCAAATTTCTGGTAATTGTTTTCCATTCTTTCATTCCCTGTAGGTATCACCCTTAAATCTATTTTTCGATACACAAAAAACAAAGTCAACTAATTTTTTAGTATCAAATTAAATTCACAACAACAAAACAATTCAAACCGTTGAAATTAATAAAATTAAGTTAAATGTAAAAAACTTTTTTACTTTTAAAAATCAAAATAAAGTTGACTTTTATACAAATTAATCTGAAATTATGAATCATATTTTTGCAATTTTTATAATTGATGTATCAAATAAAAAAGGAGTTTGGTCATGCTTGAACAAGCACACCTAGAAGGAACCTCAACTGACACAGATTTTCAGCAGTCTGAGCATCAACTGCCTCATCTTGCTTCTTATGTCTATGGAACTTGGCATTCGTCTGACGAAGAATTACGTACCGTTTATCATGCCATTACAGGTGAATCGATTTATGCCGTAAGTAGTCATGGCATAGATATGAAACGTGTTGTTCAATATGCCAAACAGAATGGTTCAGAACTGGCTAACTGGACGTTTCACCAACGTGCCAATGCGTTAAAACAGATTGCCCAACATTTACTTGAACGTAAGGAAGACTTCTACAAACTTGCTTATGCGACAGGCGCAACTCGTAAAGATGCGTGGATTGATATTGAAGGTGGGATCCAGACATTATTTGCTTATTCAAGTCTGGTCCGCCGTGAACTCAATGATGAAAAAATTATTACTGAAGATAGCTGGATTCAATTATCTAAAAATGGCACTTTCGGCGCTAAACACATTTTAAGCCCTAAAGCAGGTGTTGCCGTTCACATTAATGCTTTTAACTTTCCAATTTGGGGAATGCTTGAAAAGATTGCACCGACTCTACTTGCAGGCGTGCCATGTATTGTGAAGCCAGCAACCGATGGTGCCCAATTAACTCAAGCAGTTGTAAAAGCCATTGAGGAAACACATGTCTTACCAAAAGGCGCACTACAACTCATTTGCGGTCAAACTTATGACCTGTTAGAGCACCTAGGTCCACAAGACTGTGTCACCTTTACAGGTTCTGCTTACACAGGTCAAAAACTGCGTAACCACCCTCACCTCAATAAATATTCGATTCCATTTAGTATGGAAGCCGACTCGGTAAACAGTGCAATTTTAAGCCCTGAGGCAAATGAAGAAACTGTCGATTTATTTGTGCGTGAAGTCTTCCGTGAAATGACCACCAAAGCAGGCCAAAAATGTACTGCAATTCGTCGTGCTTTCGTTCCTGAAAATTTGTTAGCGACTGTGCAAGAAAAGCTAACTGCCAAACTTGCTAAAGTTGTGGTGGGTGATCCTCAAAAAGAAGAAACCACCATGGGAGCTTTAGCGAGCATAAAACAAAAACAAGACGTTGCAGAAAAGGTTGCCGAACTCAGCAAAGATGCAAAAATTGTTTTTGGTGGCAACAATAGCTTTAAATTTAATGCAGACCATCCTGAAAAAGGTGCTTTTATCGCTCCAACTTTATTGGTGTGCGAACAGCCTTTACAAGCAACGAATGTTCATACCACAGAAGCTTTCGGACCGGTATGTACACTCATGCCATATCAAAACATTGAAGAACTCGCTGACCTTGTTTCACGTGGTGAAGGTAGCCTAGTGGCTTCTGTCGTTAAAAATAATGATGAGAATATTGAGCAGATTATTCAAAAAATTGCGCCTTGGCATGGGCGTGTGCATGTACTCGATGCAGAGTCAGCAAAAGAAAGTACAGGACATGGTTCACCACTTCCACATTTAGTACACGGCGGACCTGGTCGTGCAGGTGGCGGTGAAGAGCTAGGTGGTATTCGCGCGGTTAAACACTATATGCAGCGCACTGCAATTCAAGGCTCTCCAAATAGCCTGACGCAAATTACTCACTCATGGACTGCTGGCTCAAAAGTTAATGAAGACCGCGTACATCCATTTAAAAAGTCGTTTGATGAGTTAGTGATTGGTGAACGTTTATTAACGGCACGCCGTACAGTCACCGAAGCAGATATTGTTAATTTTGCTTGTTTAAGTGGTGACTACTTCTATGCGCATACTGACAAAATCGCAGCAGCCGAGTCTTTCTTTGGTGAGCGCGTTGCACACGGTTACTTCATTGTGTCTGCCGCAGCAGGTCTATTTGTAGAGGCAGCACAAGGCCCTGTGATTGCCAATTATGGTATGGACAACTTACGCTTTGTTGAACCGGTTAAAATTGGTGACTCGATTCAGGTTGAACTCACCTGTAAGCAAAAAACACCTAAACCACAAAAAGACCCTTCTCAGCCTGCGCATGGTGTTGTGGTATGGGATATTAAAGTCAAAAACCAACGCGGTGAACTTGTCGCAACTTACGACATTTTAACTTTAGTTGCTCGCGAGGCTTAATGTTTAAAATGAGATGGGGTCACCTCGTCCCCATCTCATTTTTTTAGCACTCAATGGCGTTAACAGCGAGGCCACCTTTTGAAGTCTCTTTATATTTCTCTGACATATCTCTGCCTGTTTCCTTCATGGTCTGAATCACTTTATCTAGCGTGACAAAGTGTTCATCATCATCATGAAGTGCCATTTGGGCTGCATTAATGGCTTTTACAGCTGCAATTGCATTTCGCTCAATGCAAGGCACCTGAACCAAACCACCAATCGGGTCACACGTTAAACCCAAGTTATGTTCAAGCCCAATTTCAGCCGCATGTTCCACTTGCTCAGGTGATGCACCTAAAATCTCGGCTAAACCTGCCGAAGCCATCGCACATGCCGAGCCGACTTCGCCCTGACACCCTACTTCTGCACCGGAAATAGAAGCATTGAGTTTACATAAAATGCCGACGGCTGCCGCACTTAGAAAAAAGCGAACCACTTTATCTTCGGAAAAATCTTTAGAGAAAGTCACGTAGTAATATAAAACTGCCGGAATAATCCCTGCGGCCCCATTTGTAGGTGCCGTCACTACTCGGCCGCCAGCGGCATTTTCTTCATTTACCGCTAAGGCAAATAAATTGACCCATTCCATGGCATGAAAAGTCGTCACAATCAGGTTTGAGTTTTTCTTATTTAATAACTTATCGTGAATTTTTTTAGCCCGACGTTTTACATTTAATCCGCCCGGTAATATGCCTTCATTAATTAATCCGTTGTGAATGCACTGCTGCATCACTTTCCAGATTTCCATAATCTTGCTGCGAATCTCAGTTTCACTACGCCAGCTTTTTTCATTTTCAAGCATTAACTCACTCACTGATAAATGATGAGTCTTACATAAGCTTAAAAGTTCAGCCGCACTGTGAAATGGATATGGAACTTTAACGTCGCTGGTTTCAATTTGGGTGTGTGTTAATTGTCTTTGGCTAACAATAAAGCCACCACCAACCGAATAGTAAGTTTCTGCATATAAAATTTCTTGAGCCTCGTTATACGCACTTAACTCCATTGCATTGGGGTGATAAGGCAAAGATTCATCTAAAAAAAGCACATCATGCTTATAGTCAAAAGAAATAGTCTTTTGCTGATTAAGCTGGATGGCTTTATTCTCAAGAACATCTTCAATCAAATTTGTACTTACTTGGGTATCGATATGTTCAGGATCAAAACCCATTAAACCTAACAGAACAGCCTTGTCTGTCGCATGACCGACACCGGTTGCCGACAGAGAACCGTATAACTTCACCTGAACTCTAACCGTTGCTTGTAAATCATTTTGCTTCAATAAATCATCCACAAAACTGTATGCCGCTCGCATGGGTCCAACTGTATGGGAGCTAGATGGGCCGATGCCAATTTTAAAAAGATCAAATACACTAATAAACACGTAGTCCTACCTTCGATTCATTATTATTCTTATGTTCGTCATTATTGTGTCCTTTCGGATAGCTCTAAAATTATCATTAAGCTAAGTACAAATCACGAATAACTATTGGGTAGTCGCATAAAAAGACAACGGTTGAATCTTCTCTCTAAACTAATTGCTACACAATCACAGATTTTGAAGCTTTTAATTTTGTCGTAGACGTTTTGAAAAATTCTTAAATTAATTTAGTACATCAATTTGTATAAATAACAAACAGCACATATTAGCCATTAGTCGCACTTCCATATTTTTACTCATTTTTACTGGTAAAGTGCTTTACATGGTTTGATACAACCTACTTAACTCAGATGCATAATTCACCTGTTACCTGCATCTGAAGTTTTTCTGCCTCTAGTCCGCTAGGGGCTTTTTTTTGTAATAGATAAAAACTGCTATATCAGGTTCATAAGTATAGCGAAAAACAATATTCGCTCAGCCATTCTTCTTAAACTAAAAGAATAAAAGCCCATCTTTTGATAGGCTTTCTTATTCAGTCTTTAATCAATTTTTAATTAAAAAATTAACCGCAGTTCGCGTTGGTAATTTTTTTAGTTGCTGGATCAATAGTAACAGTTACTCGGTTTGAACGGTAATCCATCGTCATTGGCTGACCAGGAGCTACTTTACGTACAATTTCTGACTTCGTTTTTTGCTTAATTTGGTCATCAGTTAAGCCAGATTGCCCTACTAATTTTTGAGCTTCTTCTGCTACGCAGTTAGCTTGGTTATCACGGAATAATTTCCACTCTTCGACCACTTGACCATTTGGCAGATGACAATATCCAACCTGACCATTTGTTTCATTTCTAATTTCTAATTTTCCGCCTTGTTCAACACAATATTGACTTGCCGGATTTGGTGAACCAATTTTTGGTGGAGTTAATTCTTTATGCTGTACTGCTGAACAAGCCGTTAACGAAACAAGCGCTAATCCAAGAAAGATAGTTTTTTTCATAAATTTTACTTCTTACTAAAAAAACTAAAGATATCAAAAAAATTCATGTTTTATATAAACTGTTTACAATAAAAAACCTTCATAGAGAGTAACTTACAAAATAATTAATTATTCCAAGCGGTACATTATTAGCAATAGAATCAATTAACAAATTTATGCGCTATGATCTTTCTAAAATACGTGCCCCAACGCCTTCTTGTCCCAATACATCATTTGGATTTCTTAGTGGACATTGTTCTAATGACAAGCACCCACAACCTATACACCAATCCATTTCATCTCTAAGTCGCGTAAGTTTTTGAATACGGTCATCCAAACTTTTCCGCCAATCAAGAGATAACTCTTTCCATTGCTGTGCAGTTAATTTAGACCCCATCGGATACTTACTTAAAGCTTGTTTAATTTCATCTAATGGAATCCCAACTTTTTGGGCAATTTTAATGATCGCAATGTAACGCAACACCACTAAAGTAAAACGACGTTGATTACCATTGGTTCTTATACTTTTAATTAAACCTTTAGACTCGTAAAAATGAAGCGTTGAAACTGCAACACCACTGCGTTTTGCAACTTCACCTACAGTCAACAAACGGCTTTGATTCGTTTCAGTCATTTCTATTAATCACAACTTTAGTTGAGGTTTTATAAAAGGATGCTTAAACTTTGTCAAATAAGACAATTTAATTTTAACAGTTCAAGCATTTAGAATTTTTATCTAAATTTTAAACTACTAGAATGAATTAAGAATATATATCCAAAAACGAACAAAAAACAATCAACTTGTTTAAATTAATACTTCAGGTCAGGCCATATAAAACAAAATACTATGGACTATTTTCACAACCACAAACCCAAAACATATTGTAAACAAACGGCATAGGTGCGCCGAGTGGATAGACTTTAGCTTCTTCTATTTTATATGTCTTTTTTCTCGATTCGATATGTAGAATATTATCACAGCGTGCAATCACTGTTCCTTTTTTATATAGCTTTTTTCTTTCATTTTTTGCATCAAATTTATATACCAAAAAGTAAACTTTTTCCCCTACCTCTATATTTGAATGATTAACCATAATGTAACCATTACAATACTTACATTGCCAATCGTCCATATCTTAAAATATCACATACTCAAATTAAAAAATAGAATAACTGTTTTAGTATAAATTTAATAAAAATATAAATCTAAAAAAATATTTAAAATTAAAAAATAATACTTATTTGTGACGTTTATCACACTAATTGGCTGTCAAATTATAAAAAATAAATATATAAAAGACAAATAGTTAACAGAATATAAAAT
>NZ_JEXX01000009.1:0-105451 GCF_000582055.1 Acinetobacter sp. 766875
GGTGGATCAGGAAATTTGAACAACACTTATAAGTGATATTTTGCTCCCCAAATGATGTTATAAACATCAATATATGGAGTATTTTATGGCACGTAGACCAAGAAGAAATCATTCAAATGATTTTAAAGCTAAGGTAGCACTTGCTGCGATTAAAGCAGAAAAAACACTTGCTGAATTGAGTGCTGAATTTGATGTTCATCAAAACCAAATTATCGACTGGAAAAATCAACTGATTTCAGCTTCCTCGCAAGCTTTCGATCAATCAAAAGCTCCAACAGAACCACCCATCGATCTAAAAAAACTACATGCAAAAATCGGTGAGCAGGCATTAGAAATTGATTTTTTAGAAGGTGTGTTGAAGAAACTGGGCCGCTTCAACCACAAAAGTTAATCGATGACTCACTTCAGATTTCAGTATCTAAGCAAGCTCAGCTGCTGAAAGTCTCCCGTGGTTGTTATTACTATCGCCCAAAACCTGTGAGTGCATCAGATCTGAAGCTGATGCGGTGTATGGATGAGTTACATATGCAATACCCTTTTGCAGGTAGCCGTATGATGCGTGATTTGTTGAATCGTCAAGGACATCATATAGGACGACGTCATACACGTACTTTAATGAAGAAAATGGGCATTAATGCGTTATATTGCAAACCAAATTTAAGCCAGGCTAATCAAGCTCACCGCAAATATCCATATCTGCTCAAAGGATTGGCTATTCAGCGCAGTAATCAAGTGTGGTCTACGGATATAACGTATATCCCTATGGCAAAAGGCTTTGTTTATTTATGTGCTGTGATTGATTGGCATAGCCGCAAGGTACTTGCGCATAGAGTATCGATTAGTATGGAGGTTACATTTTGCATAGAAACATTAAATGAAGCTATTGAAAAATATGGTCGACCTGAAATATTTAATACAGACCAAGGCAGTCAGTTTACCAGTGATGCATTTATTGATGTATTGAAATCAAATGACATCCAAATCAGCATGGATGGTAAAGGTCGATGGGTTGATAATGTGATGGTTGAACGATTATGGCGGAGCGTTAAATATGAAGAGGTGTATCTCAAAGCCTACAGCAATGTTTTGGATGCGAAGAAGCAATTAAACGCATATTTTGAATTTTATAATTTGAAACGACCTCATTCGAGTCTGGACAAAATGACTCCAGATGAGTTTTACTATGACCAGCTACCACAACAAAATAAGGTAGCTTAACTAGAGCAGAGTATCACTTATAAATAAGCTTTTAGTTGTTCAAACATGTGGGACCACCTCTCTTATCTACTTTATGTGCAGGTATATTCTTGCTGATTTTAGTCGTATTTTTAAGTGATTGGTTGAAAGTTATTCCTATGGCTGCACTTGTTGCTGTCATGATTATGGTATCAATCAGTACTTTTGAGTGGAGTTCACTTACGCAATTTAAAACTCATCCTAAAAGTAGCAATATCGTCATGATTGCAACCGTTGTAGTAGTTGTAGCTACTCATAACCTAGCACTAGGCGTATTGACGGGTGTATTACTTTCCGCGCTTTTCTTAGCGAATAAACTTGAAAATGATGTACACGTGATAACCTCATTAGAAGGCAACTATCGTTTATATGATTTAAGAGGACAAATCTTTTTTAGTTCTTCAGATAAATTCATGCAAAGCTTTAACTTTAAAGAAGAAGTAAAAGAAGTCATTATTGATCTGACTCATTCACATATTTGGGATATCACTTCGGTTGCAATGCTTGATTCAGCAGTGGAAAAGTTTCAAAAGAATGGTATACAAGTTACTGTACGTGGTTTAAACGAAGCCAGTTCAGTCATGATTGACAAGTATGGTACACATGCAAAAATTTAAAAAAGGTCCTGCGGGACCTTTTCAATCATAGAGAATTATATTTTTAAGGAGATTTATATAATAAACGGTTTGGGCTACCAGATGGATTTTTCACCACATCACTAGTCGCTTGATTTAGTAGATTGGATGTTATCGTTTGAGGTGTAGCTGTAGGTGTACTTTGAAGAAGTTCAGCAACTACTCCAGCAACATGTGGAGTTGCCATGGAAGTGCCATTTAATACTTTAGTGGCCGTATTACTCCCAATCCAAGAAGAGTTAATTTGACTTCCGGGCGCAAAAATATCAACACAGCTTCCGTAGTTAGAATAGCTTGCTCGAGTATCAGTATTGTCAGTTGCAGCAACTGTAATTGCATTACTTGTTCTCGCCGGAGAAGAAGTACATGCATCTGTATTTGAGTTACCAGCAGCTACGACCATTACATAGCCATTATTATATAAGTTTTCTACTGCACTATCTAAAGAAGAGCTTGCCGCCCCACCTAAGGACATGTTTACAACAGCTGGTTTACTTCCATTTTTCAAAATCCAATCTAAACCAGCAATAACATTACTCGAAGCACCGGAACCATCACATCCTAAAATCCGAACAGGGACAAGTTTTACATTCTTGGCAACACCATAAGTGGTACCGCCTACCGTTCCAGCAACATGTGTGCCGTGCCCATTACAATCAGTCGTACCATTACCATCAGATATTGCTGTATATCCATTTAATACACGACCTGAAAATTCTTGATGAGTAGACAATATACCAGTATCAACAATATAAGCTGTTGTCCCGGTACCAGTTTGCGAATAAGAATATGTTGAATTTAATGGTAAAGCTTTCTGATCAATACGATCTAGTCCCCAATCAGGATTAGTTTGGGTCGTTGCATCAATATTCACTACAGTATCATTTTCTACAGAAAGAACTTGAGGGTTCTTTTTCATCGCTTCAATGAACGCTGTGCCTGCAGTATCAGGTAAATAAATTGCAAAACCTTTAAGAGCACTGTCGTAACTTTGTAAAATTCTGCCACCATGCTGTTTTGCAATATTCTGTGCAAAATCTTTCGCAGGCCCAATATCCTTATTTAAAATGACAATATATTGATTTTTAATAATTCCTTTTGCTTGAGAAGAATCTATTGCAGAATTTAAAAGATTAGGTGCAGCATAAGCTAAATGAGTCGCAGCCATTGAAAGAAAAACAGCAGAAACCTTGCGAATCTTCATGTGTATCTCCATATATTATATTTCAGGTATTTTTATGATAAATAATAAATTTTTTATTTCAGGATTAAATTCAAGATGAAAATCTTAAAGATTTTTATCTGTTTTTAAACCTAAATCATATTTTCATAATTTTTTATTCCACACAATATGCTTCAACTTTTTCAATAAAAATTGTGATAGAAATCTAATTTAAATTTATATATTTTATTTTTTTATAGTGAGATGTATTTTATTATTTTGGAGAAATAAAATAAAAAAATATAATCATAATGAGCAATACTATAGTTGCTAGTGATAAGTAAGTTCCAACAGTATTAAAACTTTTCAAAAACTTCAAAATATCCATAACAATATGATAATTAATAAATTAGTAAAATTATTTCAAAATTTATCAATTTATGCAACTCCAAGTAATTTACAATTTTTTTAACTATAAGTCATACGTATAATAAATGTATAGATATTTTATTTACTCCAATTACTATTTAAACTATCTAACTCTAATAATTTTATTTAAATAAATTAATTTTATGAAAAAATCTTTTAATAAAAAATACCCTCATATCTAAAATATGAGGGTATTAAAATAAACAACTTTACAGACGCAGTATATGCATAAGTAAATATACACCTTTAAAGATATATTTACAATGCTTCTTTAAAATTTTCATTTAATTCGACCTGATCCTTCCTACTAACTGCTGCTTTAGTATGCTAAATATTTTTTAGCTAAGGATGATGCAAAATAAAAAAGTCCGTATCTTGGGAAGCTACGGACTATAAAACTCATCTAAGCAACAGCTAAACAGTTTGTCGATTAGAGAGAAAACACTATCCTTTTAATCTAATTGAGTTATTAATTTAGGTCAACTTGAAATCAAACATAGTGATAAAAAGCCACTTAAATGTGATCTATTCTACGTTTTTACTTAAGCATAACCAAAAAGGAATATATTTATTTCAAATTTAATAAAACATATTATTTGATGCAGCATCTCTTAGCAAAAACAAACTATTGATTTAAATAGTGAAATATAATTAACCTATTCTTATAAAGTTCAGCACCTACATCCCATATCTATTTAAATATATATTTAAAATAGTGGTCTAAAATTGAATAATGATTAACTCCAGAAATAGTCTCGAAAGAAACTAACTCATGACCCGCACTGCATCTGTGTTCAAAATAATTTTGGCTTTGCCACTGCAATTCACTTAGCTCCAACTCTCCACACAAAATCCTACAAGGTATATCAGTCTGCTGTTTCTGATAAATAGGGCTATATTTCAAAATATCCTCTTCTGATAAGTTTAATGCATGATTTAAATGAGTCTCCTTTATAGGAGATAAATCATAAATACCACTTAATAAAGCCAATTCTGATAATAAAGGATGGTTTAAACATACAGCTGCAAGATGTGCACCTGCTGAATGCCCCACTAATTGAACTTCATTCGTTTTCCAATTTTGTTGAGCAATAAAATCTAGAGCTTTCTGAATTTGCATAATCATTTCTGAAATATGACTTTGAGGAGCCATGTCATATTCTAAAAGTACACACTGGGCTCCTTTTGCCAATATATACGGCACTATAAAAGCAAAATCCGATTTATCACACCACTGCCAATAGCCTCCATGAATAAAAATCACGGTTTTATTGGTGTGTTCACAAGGAAAAAAATCCATCGTTGATCGGTTCTGTGAACCGTACTTTATATCTTTTATATGGTGATAGGTCTGATAACTCAGCAAGCTTCTATACTGAAAGCTTGCTAGTATTTCCCCCTCATTTGCTACCGTTGTAGCATTATCGTATTTTCTCATATAGCGATCACTTCAACGTTTCTTCACCAGAATTGAGATTTAGCTTTACAGTTGAACGTTTTAAGTAGAAACAAAATATCAGAACAAGAACTAAAGGCACGCCAAACTGTAAAGTGGATTTAAACTCATTGGTAAACCAGGTAGTTACTGTAATACTTAAAATCGCAATAAACCCAAACAACGAGATAAATCGACTAGCGGGAATTTTAAATTTTAGCTCGATGTTTTGCTGTGTCATGTGTTTTCTAAAAAACATATGTGTCACAAAGATACTGCCCCAAGTGAACAATGCACCAAACATCGATAGCGCAATCATAATTGGAAACGCAGAAGCCGGATTAATCGTATAAACAATACTAGCAATACCAATCCCTACCGCAGATAACAACAGCGCATTTACCGGCACACCATTACTACTGATTCGGCCAAAAACTTTTGGAGCATCACCTGCACGTGACAAACTAAACAACATACGGGTTGAAATATAAAGCATGCTATTCATCGCTGATAAGGCAGCTACAATTACAATAAAATTTAAAATACTATCTGCATATGGGATACCAACAATCTTCATGACCATAACAAAAGGACTAGTTGCATCTGCTCCAATCAGAACAGTCCACGGCACCAAAGTAACGATTAGAAATAAGGACAATAAGTAAAATAAAATGAGTCGGAGTGCGGTGCTTTTAAATGCCTTTTTTACTGCTTTTTCAGGGTCTTTAGCTTCACCAGCTGCGACAGCAATCATTTCTATACTTAAATAACTAAATATAGAAATAATGACTCCGATCCATACTCCACTAAAGCCATTTGGAAAAAAGCCCCCATGACCTCTCAAATTAGTAACTACTTGATTCATTCCCTGATTACTTTGCGTCAATATACCAATAGATAAAAGAATAAATACGATAATGGCAAAAACTTTAATTGTGGAAAACCAGTACTCGACTAACCCGAAGGCTTTTACACTATAGGCATTTACAACAAGTAAGGTCAGTGAAAAAAATCCAATCCAGACCCAAGAGCCTACATTCGGAAACCAGAGCTTCATATAATCAGCAACGGCGGTAATTTCGGTACCTACAGCCAACACAATACAAGCCCAGTAACAATAGCGGACTAAGAAGCCAGCTAGTGGAGACATATAATGTTCTGCATATGCACCAAATGAGCCCGAAGTAGGATGCTGCACTGTCATTTCAGCCAAAAAAGCCATAAGTGCAAATGCAATTAAACCACCAATGGCATAGCTAACTATCACGGCGGGACCTGCAAAACTAATTGCAAATTTGCTTCCCATAAATAAACCGGTTCCAATTGCTCCACCAATCGCAATCATCCCCATCTGTTTTGCAGATAACTTTTTATGCAGTCCAGCTTCTCTATTTTGTATTTCATCAAAACTACTCATAGGCCCTCCTAGCCATTTGTTTTATTTTGATTCCTTAAATCAGGTCACTTCACCGCGAACTAAATAACGCTTGTTTTTCCACTCACTATTCAGCATGGTTTCTTTTAAATGCTGTACTGCATTCCAGATATCTTCAAAGCCCAGATACAAAGGTGTAATACCGAATCTCAAGACAGCAGGTTCACGATAATCACCAATCACGCCACGTGCGATAAGCGCCTGAATGATTTCATAACCAAACTCATGGCGATAACTGACATGACTACCACGATATTTATGATCTAAAGGAGTAATTAACTCAAATCCAAATTCAGAACATTCTTGCTGTACCAGCTGAATGAATAAATCAGTTAATTTCAGCGATTTTTCACGGATTTTTTGCATATCAGCATGCAGGAAAATATCTACTCCGCACTCAATCAGACTCATAGAAATAATTGGCTGAGTCCCACATAGATAGCGACGAATACTATTCGCTGGTTCATAATGCTGGGCCATATCAAACGGCTTTTTATGACTCCACCAACCGGATAATGGTTGCCAAAACTGATCACGGTGTTTTTCATTGACCCATAACAATGCTGGAGAACCAGGTCCACCATTTAAATATTTATACGTACAACCAATCGCGAAATCACTATCAGCTTGATTAAGATGCATAGGCACAGCACCAACTGAGTGACATAAATCCCAAATAACCAGAGCATCTTGAGAGTGAATCTGTTTATTAATAGATGCCATATCGTAGAAATACCCAGTACGATAATTCACATGAGAAAGAACTACTACAGCAACATCTTTTTCTAGAACTCGAGCTAAGTCTTCTACTCCATCAATCAATTCAACTTGATAGCCCTTTTGAATTAAATCAATAAAACCTTCAATAATATAAATATCTGTTGGGAAAGCATCCTTTTCCGCAACAATTATTTTATGTTCAGGAAATTTTTCAGCCTGAATTTTTACCGCTGCTGATAAAACTTTAAATAAGTTCAGTGTAGTTGAATCTGAAATAACAACTTCACCCTGTTCTGCACCAATCAATGTGGCTACCTTATCGCCCAGTCTAGTAGGTAGCCCCCACCAATCAGCCTTATTCCAACTATTGATCAGATCTTCTCCCCATTCTTGGGAAATAATATGCTGAGCGACAGACAAAGATTTCTTTGGTCTAGCGCCTAAAGAGTTACCATCTAAATAAATGACACCTTCTGGCAATGCAAATTCATCTTTAAATTTTTTGAGTTCGTCTTCCTGATCCCAATACAAACACTGTTCACGAGTAATCATTTGGTATTGCACCTATTTCAACATTTCCTTTGTATTTGAATTTTATCATGGTGATTCTTTCGATTTATTCGATAATATTTGATCAAAAACAGATAATTTCGTATAAAATTCTAATTAAAATTAAAAAACATGGATGGAATTCGAAAATGAATGTAGATGCAATTGATTTAAAAATTTTGAAGTATTTACAAGATAATGCCCGCTTAAGCAATCAAGAGCTTGCTGATCTCGTTAATCTTTCAGCCTCTGCTTGTCACAGACGTGTCAAGATTTTAGAAACCAACGGAATTATTGAAAAATATCAAGCGAAAGTTAATTATGAAAAATTAGGAATAAAAATTGAGGCGATAGTTGAAATAAAACTTGCTCAACTCACCGAAAATGACCACAACTTTTTCTTAAGCCAGATCAAGAATTTTGATGAAGTCATTAATGCCTATATCATTACTGGCGAATGTAACTATGTACTGCATGTGGCCACAAAAGATCTAAATTCTTTTTCTCATTTTGTTATTAATACACTCAATAAAATTAAAGGAGTGATAAGCATTAATTCTAAGATTATCTTACAGAAAATTATACAAAAGCCACTCTAGACTATGTGGTTAAATTAAAAAATTATATTTAAAGAGCTTTTGCTATGATCGAAACCGAACGTTTAATCTTAAGACAATGGAAAGAAACTGATGCTACCCCCTTTATCGAAATGGGTTTAGATAAAGATGTTATGCGTTTTTTTCCAAAGCTTTTATCTGCTACTGAAAGTATAAATTTAATTCAAAGAGCATCGGCCCTTATTGATGAAAAAGGTTGGGGATTTTGGGCTTTAGAATTAAAAGAAAACCATGAATTTATCGGTTTTATTGGTCTACATGACCAACCAGAACAATTTGATTTTTCTCCATGCATTGAAATTGGCTGGAGGATTGCTACAAAACACTGGAAAAAAGGTTATGCCACAGAAGGAGCAAAAGCAGCATTGGACTATGCCTTCAATGTGCTTAATAAAGATAAAGTGGTTTCTTTTACAGCAACAGTGAATAAACCTTCTCAAGCTGTAATGGAAAGACTAGGAATGCGTAAAGTTAAACACTTCAATCATCCCAAGCTTCTAGATGGACACGCCCTTCAAGAACATGTTCTTTATGAAATAAATAATCCTAATTTTGAGTTATAAAGGAATAAAATATGGATATATTTCAATTGCTCCAATGAATATAAAATAAAGGTTATTCATCGAAGTCATAACCTACTGAAGTGGAATGCTCCCAATATTCATTAATTTTATCTGCAATAGCTTCCTTACCCATTGTAGTTAAAACATAGAAAAGTTTTGCCTCTTTGTTTTTTCTCAAAATTAATAAATTGTAATAGTCATATTCGGGGCCATTTAGCCCCAATGATGGCTGTTCTTCACAATGCTTCTCAGCCTTGTAATGCCATTCAAGTTTATAAGTATCAATACCATTAGCAGCATTGATCACTATGCCATCATTGGCTCCGCCAATAAATCCAATTTTCATTGCCTGCTCTAAATTGTTATTCGGATAATTTTTAATATAACTTTAAACAAGTACGGTTCAATTTATAAAATGTTTGCCAATACGTATCCTATGTAAATCAAAATAACGAATTCATTATTTCATGGCACGTAAATATTCATAAGCCTCTTTTTCATTACTCTCCAGATGAACTGTTGCTTCTGTCTCATCATTTAAAGTTTCATTTATTATTTTGGTACCTTCATAAGAAATTTGATGACCTATTTGGAAATCTGCTCCTACTGCATCAATTACAATGAATTGTCCAGCAGCATTTGAAGCTATAAAAAAACTATTATTACGATAGCCATATCTAATTGTATATAAGCCCACTTTTATTCCAACTTTTAATAATATTTAAATAATGATAATTCCATAGAGTTCATAGAAAAGCAAAAATACTTATCAAAAAATGATCTCCTAATAAATACAACTCTATATTTTTTTAATATATTTTTATTAATCCTCCACCCTATTCCTTTTATATAAATATTTTTCAAAAAATTTGTTTCAGCGATCTTATTGAGTAGTCTAAATCTAAGAACTCTCTTGTTATCTCTCTGTTTACCTAGTACAGACTATTTAAATTATAAAATGATGAAATAACCATAAATCAGTCCGTTTTATCGTCTTTAATGATTATAATCTTAAATTACTTTTCTTCCATGTCTGTTTCAATTGGAGCTCTCAAAACATGCATAAAATAGTGCTTTTCGATATGGACGGAACTTTATTAGATTTGGCTTTTGATGATTTTATCTGGAATGAATGCTTACCTGAACGACATTCTCAGACGCATCAAATCCCTTTAACACAAAGCCATGAAATATTAAGCCAGTTTTATCGTAGCCATAAACATACGCTTGCTTGGTACTCATCAAATTACTGGACACAAACAACTGGTGTGGATGTTTTAAAGCTCCAGCAAGAATTTCAGCATAAAATTAAAGCACGATCAGGATGTATGGAGTTACTTAATACTCTGAAAGAACAAGGCTATCAATGCTGGTTAGTGACCAACGCAGACTGTGCAAGCTTACAGTTAAAACTTGATAACATCCCTATTCAAGATTTTTTTGATGTGATTGTATCTAGTGAACAAATTGGTTATGCGAAGGAAGACCTTAAGTTTTGGCAAGAATTACAAGGCTTGCATTATTTTGAACCCCAAAACACTATTTTTTTAGACGATACTATTCAAGTTTTAAAAACTGCAGAAAAATTTGGTATAAGACACTTGTTTACTATCTTACAGCCCTCAACTCTTAAGAGTAAAAGACAGCTACAAGATTTAGAGTATAAAGCACTAGATCAGCTTACAGAGCTACTGTCTATTTTGAATCAAACTGATAGAAAGGATAATGATGTCAAAATTGCGTGAAAACGATGCTGTAGAAACCATGCGTGTCGACAAATGGTTATGGGCAGCACGTTTTTTTAAAACCCGTTCTATTGCTAAAGCTGCAATTGAAGGGGGAAAAGTGCATCACAATAATGAACGTGTAAAAGTTTCTAAAGAAATTCGTGTTGGAATGGAACTTGTTGTTCAACAAGGTTTTGATAAAAAGACAGTTGTTGTTAAAGCACTTTCCAATACCAGAGGACCGGCTCCTATTGCACAACAGCTTTATGAAGAAACCGAAGTAAGTATTGCAAGACGGGAGTTGATTGCTTCGCAACGAAAATTGCATAATCTAGCTCGACCTGACCATAGACCAAGCAAGAAAGATCGGCGACAAATCAATCGGTTTAAACAGGATAACGATCAACATTATGAAGACCACTGGTCATATAATGATGAATAAAAACGTCGAGTTGTGTCGCACTCACATATACAATATATAGAAGCTAGAGAAAAAATCTGTCACTATTAGCCCTGTGAAACAAGTTGAGATTCAATGCATCCACTTGGGTTAAACGTGATGAACATAGAGTATTGAGGTTTTTGAGATGGATGAGAATAAAAGCAAAGCATTACAAGCCGCTTTGAGCCAAATTGAGAAACAATTTGGTAAAAATACGGTTATGCGTCTCGGCGATAACACTGTTCAAGCAGTTGAAGCCGTATCTACAGGTTCTTTAACTTTAGACATCGCATTGGGGATTGGTGGTTTACCAAAAGGCCGTATTATTGAAATTTATGGTCCTGAATCTTCTGGTAAAACCACAATGACATTACAAGCAATTGCTCAATGTCAAAAGTCTGGTGGTACATGTGCCTTCATCGATGCAGAGCATGCCCTAGATCCTCAATATGCACGTAAGCTTGGTGTAGATATTGATAACCTACTCGTTTCACAACCTGATAATGGTGAGCAAGCGCTTGAAATCGCTGATATGCTTGTTCGCTCAGGTGCAATTGATTTAATCGTTGTGGACTCAGTAGCTGCTCTTACACCTAAAGCAGAGATTGAAGGCGAAATGGGTGACTCTCATATGGGTCTACAAGCACGTCTTATGAGCCAAGCACTTCGTAAAATTACTGGTAACGCTAAACGTTCAAACTGTATGGTTATCTTTATTAACCAAATCCGTATGAAGATTGGTGTTATGTTTGGTAGCCCAGAAACCACGACTGGTGGTAACGCTCTTAAGTTCTATGCTTCAGTTCGTCTAGATATTCGTCGTATTGGTCAGGTAAAAGAAGGCGATGAAATTGTTGGTTCAGAAACTAAAGTTAAAGTCGTTAAGAATAAAATGGCTCCTCCTTTTAGAGAAGCTATTTTCCAAATTCTATACGGTAAAGGTACTAACCAATTAGGTGAACTTGTAGATTTGGCAGTACAGCAAGATATCGTTCAGAAAGCTGGTGCATGGTATTCATATCAAGGCAATAAAATTGGCCAAGGTAAGAATAATGTGATCCGCTATTTTGAAGAAAATAAACATATTGCTGAAGAGATTGAACGCAATATCCGTGAGCAATTGTTGACTACAGGTACAAATGGCGCAGTGCAAATTGAAGATGATGAAGAAGAACCAGATCTTTTATTAGAATCTTAATTACACCTAAGTCATAAAAACGCCCTTCGGGGCGTTTTTTACAAGGAAATATATATGTTCAAAAGAAACAATGAACAATCTCAACAGCGTCCACCACTCACTGGCCAGCGTTTACGCTCATATGCTTTTGCTTTACTTACTCGACGAGACTACTCTAAAGCAGAACTCATTGAGAAATTAGCCCGTTATGCACAAAATATAGAAGAAGTGAACCAACTCGTTGAAGAGTTATCTGAAAAAAATTACCAAAGTGATCAGCGTGTTGCTGAGCAAATGCTTGCAAGTCAAATTCGTAAAGGTAAAGGACCGAAACGCATTCAACAAGCTTTAAAAACTAAACAGATCGAAAATGATTTAATTGCCGACGAAATTCACGAAATTGATTGGGTAGAACAAGCTTATCAACTTAAAGTTAAGAAGTTTGGAGAAGAGATAGAGAAAGACCCAAAACTTAAAGCAAAGCAGATTAGATTTCTACAATATAGAGGATTTGATTTAGATGTAATTTTAAAAGCGATCCAAAGAAAATTGGATTAAAGGAATGGTGGCAACCCCACTAGCAAAACTTCGGCACATCATAGATCTGCTACCGTTGCTACCTTCCGGTCCTGGCGGGGTTCACAGAGTACAATTGCGAAGCCACCAGCGGGGCTACCATTGCAAAACAAAGTATAGAGATTTTTAAAAGAGTTGCAACCCTTCTCTGGCTTTTTCAGCAAGTTTTTGTTTCGATTGATTAATTCATCAGCAAAAATAGCTTAAAACCCCAAAAATGTAGTTTTCTGAACTTATGCTCTTTTCTTATTTTGCATAAAATATGCTTGAAGATTGTAAACTATCCTTGCATTTAAACTGTTAACTGCTTTAATTGCATTGATCAATGAAAAACCTTAGATATTTAGAGAATTGTTTTTTATATTCCTGTGTCAAGGTGGCTTTTATATAAAATTATGGATTTATACACATGCAAATGAAGAAGCATTCTTTATTATTTATTGCCTTAATGAGTACCACTTCTCTATACGCAAACATTCCTATTGAGTCTCGTGGTTTAAGTCAAAATGATGGCAGTGCATCTAATACTTCTTCAAGCAATATTTCAGTTCCTACAAACTTAAACTGGGAACTTATGCAAAAAAATCAACAACTAGAAAATGATATCCGCACTTTAAGAGGTCAATTAGAAGAACAAGCGAATGATATTGATCAATTAAAAAAAGACCTTGCGAATAGATATACCGATTTAGATCAACGTTTAGAATTATTACATCAAAAAGTTGACCCTGATAGTGCTACACAAGAAGACGGTACAAATACCAATACTAATAGCGCCACACCTGCTAGTCCATCAGTATCTCAATCTCAGCCTGCAGATGGTAATAAAGTAGTTGCCGCCCCATCTCAAACGTCTGAACAACAATCTAATACACCAGTAACCAACACTCAACCAGCGACTACTGCTCAAAACCAATTTAATCCACTTGAATTAGAAAAAGCCGCTTATACAGTAGCTTTAGATGCTTATAAACAAGGTGGAGCAAAAAAAGCAATTGCTCCGATGCAAAACTTTATTAAAAACCATCCTAACAGTATTTATACAGGCAATGCTTATTTCTGGTTAGCTGAGTTTCATTTAGCTACAGACCCAGTGAACTACAATGAAGCAAAGAAAAACTACAATATTGTCGCTAGCCAATATCCAAACTCTAGCAAGGCACCTCGAGCACTCTATCAACTATATAGTATTGCCAAAGATGTCGATAAGAATACTGTATCAGCTAATCAATACAAAAATAAGTTACTTACTCAATATCCTAAATCTGAAGAAGCTAAATTCTTTAAAAAATAATTTAGGCATAAAAAAAAGACACTGTTAAAACAGTGTCTTTTTTTATGCCTTATTGATTAGCGTACAATTCCACGCTCGGATTGCTCAAGAGAGTCAATTAATAATTGAGCTTCTGGAACAGAAGGCAAAATTTCACTTTTAATTTGCTCAACAGCTTGAACAGAGGTTAGACCAGATTTAAATATCAATTTATAAGCTTCTCTTAAGCCCTGAATTGTATTTTTAGACCAACCTTTTCTTCGCATACCTTCAATATTTATACCAAAGGCATGCGCAGGATTACCAGAAGCCATAACATAGGCTGGTACATCTTTAAGAATCAGTGAGGCCCCACCAATCATGCTATAAGAGTCAATCTTACAGAATTGATGAATTCCAGAATTACCACCGACAATAACATGATCACCAATATGTACGTGTCCAGCAACACCAACATTATTAGCAAAGATATTGTGATCACCTACAATACAGTCATGTGCAATATGAGTATTTACCATCAATAGGTTATGACTACCTATCTTAGTCAATGAATTATCTTGCACAGTGCCTCTATGTAAGCTGCAATGTTCGCGAATTAAATTATTGTTACCAATTTCAAGCCAAGTTTCTTCACCTTTATATTTGAGGTCTTGACAAACTTCGCCAACACTTGCAAATTGAAAGATCTCATTATTTTGACCAATTCTGGTAAAACCACCTACTACCACATGAGAATGTAATTTAGTACCAGCACCAATAGTCACTTGAGGACCAATAACACAATAAGGTCCGATTTGAACATCTGAAGCAATCACTGCAGATGGATCAATAATGGCGGTAGAATGGATTAAATCGTGATTGCTCATGCCTGCTCTGTTTTTTGGTGTGAAATCATAATCTCAGCGGTTGCTGCTACAATGCCATCAACGCTAGCTGTACAATTGTATTTGTAAATACCGCGCTTCTGCATTACCAACTCGGATTTTAATACAAGTTGGTCGCCTGCAACTACTTGTTTTTTAAATCTAACTCTTTCTGCACCAGCAAACAGGAACAAAGAACCTGGTTTTGGCGTTTCATTGTTCATAATAAAACCTAGAACGCCTGAAACTTGAGCTAGTGCTTCAACAATTAGAACACCAGGCATAATTGGATATTCTGGGAAATGTCCTTGTAGAAACTCTTCATTGATAGAAACATTTTTATAACCAACAATACTATTGTCAGTAACTTCAATCACACGATCAACCAATAAGAATGGGTAACGATGCGGCAAATATTGACGAATCGTTTGAATCTGCATTGGTAATTCAGGGATGGCAAATTTAGGTGTAGTTGACTCGGTCATAATATTCTATTTACGCAAATTAAAAGTTGATTCAAGAGACTCTATTTGAGCTTGTATATGATCAAGTCGTTTAGTGATTTGGGTCAATGGCACATCTGCTAATTGTCTCAAGCGCACAATCGTCTTTTTCCACTGACTATTTTCGAACAATCCAATTCCTGAAGAATAAGTTCCAGCCTCAGAAATATTTTTTGTGACCATTGACATTCCAGTTAAAGTCACATTATCAGCAATTGAAAGGTGACCTGCTACCCCACATGCGCCTGCAAGAATACAGTTTTTGCCAATTTTTGTACTACCCGCAATGCCACAGGTAGCTGCAATAGCAGTATTTGAACCAATATGAACGTTATGTGCAATTTGCACAAGGTTATCAATAATTACACCATCTTCTAAAATTGTATTATCAAGAGCACCCCGATCAATACTACAATTTGATCCAATTCGAACGTCATTTCCAATTAGAACTGATCCTAACTGAGCAATACGGTGCCATTTACCTTGATAGGGAGCAAAACCAAAACCTTCGCTACCAATTACAGTATTTGAATGAACACGCACCCGATCACCCAATTTAGAACTACCGGTAATGGTGACATGAGAGTCAATAAAACAGTCTTTCCCAACTTCTACATCATCATCAAGTTTGGTATGTGATTGAATGATTGTGTTATCACCTACTACACAATTCTCACCAATGACTACATAGTGACCAATATAAGCAGCTTCTGAAATAACAGCAGAAGGATGGATTTGAGCAGTACTTTCTATACCTTTTGAAGTAAGCTTTTTATCAAATACATGAGTAAGGATTGCAAAAGCAAGATAAGGATTATCAACAATAATAAAATTATCTTTTTCAGGAAGATGTTCTTTTAAAGCAGCAGTAACAATGAAAGCCCCTGCACGACTTGCTTTAGCTTGTTCGAGATATTTATCACCATTTACGAAAGTAAGATGATTAACCTCTGCATTTTCTAAACTTGCTAGGTTCGAAAATTGAAGACTACCTTCACCAATTAGCTCACCTTTAACAAGGTGAGCTAATTCATCTAAACGAAATTGTTGCACTTTCATTAATTTATTTCATTGAATTAACCTTTTGTATCATTTTATCAGTTAAATCATACTTAGCGTCATAGGCAACAGTTGAATTTTTATTCAAAATAAAGTCAAGATTATTTTCTTTTCGTAATTGCTCAGCAGCTTGCTTAACTCTAGACTCAAAAGTTGTGTTCATACTTTGCAAGCTAGTTTGAACTCTAGACTGTAAGCCCTGCTGTGTTGAATTAAATTCATTTAACTTTGATTGATACTGAGATTGTAATTTTTTAATCTCATCTTCTTTCATTTTTTGACCTTGGGTCTGCGCTTGACGTTGAAGCCCTTCTAACTCTTTACCTAATTGCTCAAGTTTAGTCGTTGTTGGTTTCACAGACTGATTCAAGCTTGCGTTTTGTTGTTTCAAATAAGTACTGCTCTCAACAACTTTAGCAAGATCAATGACCCCATAACCGGCTGCATTAGCTGCTACCGAAGCCACCGTCAAGCCTAACCCTAACATTAATGTATTTAATTTTTTCATGTAAATTTCTTTCCTTATTTCGTTGTTCAATATGATCGTACTTAGAAAGTACGACCAATTTCAAACTGGATTTCTTTAGTTTCATCACCCGGTTTATCATTTAACGGGAATGCATAGCTAAGTGACAATGGTCCAATCATAGTAATCCAGGTTACACCCACACCCACGCTATAACGTAAGTTACCTAAATCGAAGCCATAGTTATCTTCACAATATTTCTTAACATCTGTAATGTTTTGGCCATTAATCATCATGCCTTTATCACCGTATACAGAGTTATTAATATTACATTTGGTATCGAAGACCTGACCACCTTCTGCAAATAGTACAGGACGTACTTGACGAGTCCAATCACCTTTAAATGGCATAGGTAATGCTAATTCAGTACCAAATTGAACTAATGCATTACCACCCACATTTTCAGGTGAAGGATCATTCTGTTTTGTTTCTTGTAAATTTACACTGGCATATTTAGGTCCCAAAGTACTATTGTCATAGCCTCGAACAGAACCGTAACCACCCGCATAGAAGTTTTTATAGAATGGTAAATCGTTACCATAACCCAGCTTACCATAACCACGAAGCACAAAGCCTGATTTACCAATTGGTAAGAATGCTTGTGTATCATAAGTTAATTTTTGATAGTCAACATCACTACCTGGCAAACCAATTTCAAGACCTACTCGGTGAGACATACCAGATGTTGGGAAAATCGGTCTATTTAAAGTGTTATATGACCAACCCAAGTTTAAGTTATAAGTAAAGAACTCGCCATCAAAAGCACTATCATATTCTTTAAAACCACCTTCACATGTATCAGGTATTGGTTGATTTGTTTTAGGGTCAGTCTCGGTCTTACCAGTTGGACACCAATTCGACTTACCAGTTGGTTTACCACCATTTGCCAATAAATAGTCACGCACATAGGTAGAAACATAAGGACCAGTCGTTACTTTAGTATTATCAATACCTAGAGATGCACTTAAGCTTTGGTTTTCATCAATTGGATAACCAAAGCTTAAACTACCACCAAAACTATCCGTTACGTAGTTGTTAACGTTATAGTTATCATTTAACTTAGTTTTACGATAATAAACGTTATAACCACGACTTACCCCATCAATAGTAAAGTATGGGTCAGTAACACTTAGATTATAATAGTCTTGAGTTTCTGAACGAGACAAATCAATTGCAACTCGGTTACCAGTACCCATAAAGTTAGTTTGACTAAGTCCAGCTTGGAACGTAATACCACCATTTTGTGAATAACCTACAGCTAATGTGGTAGTACCTGAATGTTGTTCTTCAACATTTACGTTCAAATCGACTTGGTCAGGAGAGTTTGGAATACGAGCAGGCTTAATATCAACTGTTTTAAAGAAACCTGTACGCTCTAAACGAACTTTAGACAAATCAATTTTTTCATTACTTGCTAAAGCACCTTCCATTTGACGCATTTCACGACGTAATACTTCATCGGAAGTTTTACTATTACCAGTAAAGTTAATACGACGCACTGTCACTTGCTGACCTGGGTTTACATAATAATTTAGGTCAACAACACCAGTTTCATTATTAATTTGCGGAACAATATTCACATCAGCAAAGTAATAACCTGCGTTACCATACTTTCGTAGAAGTAATTGCTTAACTGCATTTACCTTTTCTTGTGAATAGGTATCGCCATCTTTATAAATTTTTAGTGCTTGTAACTCTTCAGGCTTATAAAGCGCATCACCTAAGAATTTAGTTTGACCAAATTTAAATTGGTTTCCTTCCTCAACAGCAACTTCAATAAAGATATGTTTTTTATCTTCACTAATATTAAGCTGGGAATTATTAATATTAAAATTAATATAACCCTTATTAAGGTACATAGCACGCAATGCTTCAAGGCTTGCAGCCATTTTCT
Source organism: Acinetobacter sp. 766875 (assembly GCF_000582055.1). NCBI lineage: Bacteria > Pseudomonadati > Pseudomonadota > Gammaproteobacteria > Moraxellales > Moraxellaceae > Acinetobacter > Acinetobacter sp. 766875. Next base: position 18,822 of record NZ_JEXX01000009.1, read on the forward strand.
CACGCGCATAACGGTCATTACGTGTAACAATTGAAGCCCAACCACTTTCTTTAACAGCAAATGCCTGTTTGATTTCACTGTCTTTAAAAACAGTATTACCAATTACATTGATATCAAAAACTTTTGCTGGCGTTCCTTCGTTAAAATTAAGTTTTAATTCAACGCGGTTATTTGGTCGGGCAACGGTATCAACAGTAACACTAGCATCATAACGACCTTGTTGGGTGTATTGCTGCTCTAATTCTGTTTGAATGGTTTGCAAAGCAGATTTCTTAAAAACCTCACCTTCTGCAACACCCATTTTTTTAAGGCCTTGTTCTAATGCCTCTTTAGGAATAAGTTTATTACCCTTAAATTCAAGTTTTGAAATAATAGGGCGTTCAATAACATTAAAGACCAAAGTATCGTTATCTTTTGATGCTTTAATATCATCAAAAAGACCCGTGGCATACAATGTTCGAATTGCTTCGGCGATCATCGGTTCATTAACGCGATCGCCACTGTTGATTGGCAACATGGTATAAACATTTGCAGGAGTAAGACGGACTAAGCCGTTTACACGAATATCTCTAACAACGAAATCATCAGCTGCATATGCTTGTTGTACCGCTGCCATAGCGCTAACAAGTGCCAAAGGCATTAAAAAATGTGTGTGCCGCATGCCAGTTTTTTCCAGTAAGTTATAAATCCATATACGTTTACAAACGCATAAAGTCATTAAATAAAGCTAAAAGCATCATACTACCGAGCAGTACCATACCAATTTTTAGACCAAACATTTGTATTTGTTCAGAAACAGGTTTCCCTCGAATAGCTTCAATAATGTAATACACTAGATGACCACCATCTAACATTGGAATTGGTAATAAGTTTAAAATTCCAAGACTTACACTCATTAAAGCCATAAAAGAGATAAAAGTTTCCCATCCCATTTCTGCACTTTGTCCAGCAACTTTTGCAATGGTAATTGGGCCAGAAAGATTTTCTAATCCAATTAATCCTTTAACCATTTTCACTATTGAATTCAAAATCATGCTAGAGATTTGGCCAGTTTTATCTAGTGCCATTTCAAAAGCTTGTATTGGAGTATATTGAATTGTTTGCTTATATTCGTCAGGAATTGTAATTTTTCCAGCATCACTTTTTACACCAAGTACACCATTGACCTGTCCCATATTATCCCGCTTTCCTTGCGGCATAACTTGTAAATGTACTAATTGCGCATGACGTAAAACATCAATATTAAGCAATTTTTCTGGAGAACGCTGTACGACTTCAACAACATCAAACCAATCTTTCATAGGCTGGCCATCAATCGCAACAATACGATCACCTACTTTCATTCCTTGACGAATAGCCGCACCATCTTCTGTTAAATCTGTTACCACAGCAGGAATTACAGGACGATAAGGCAAGAAGCCTAATATATCCAATGCCGATTCATTCTGGTTTTTTAAAAAATCTTTAATGGGTAAGACAAAATTTTTCTCTGTACCTGCACGATCAACATCGATATTTACAGTACCTGTCTCGCCTACCCGATCAATTAAAGCAAAATTTAATTTTTCCCAAGTTGTAGTCTCTTTTCCATCAACAGCAATAATTTTGTCACCCACATGCAATTGGGCCTCTGCAGCTGGAGAGTTTGGAATAATTTTACCAATTTTGGTATTTAATTGTTGTTGTGCTGGTAAAAATAAAACCCAAAAGAGAAGTACAGCAAAAATTAAGTTAATTAGTGGCCCTGCAGCAACAATAGCTATACGTTTCCATGGTTTTTGTCTATTAAAAGCATACGGTAGATCTTGTTCTGCGACATTACCTTCACGCTCGTCCAGCATTTTAACGTAGCCACCCAAAGGTAAAGCAGAAAGCTGATACTTGATACCCGATTTTTTAGAGGTCCATTTCAATAAAGTTGGACCAAAACCAATTGAGTAAACTAAAACTTTAACCCCAAGTTTGCGTGCAACCCAGTAATGACCAAACTCATGAATTGCAATTAAAGGACCAAGTAAAAGAGCTGCTGCTGCAATCATAAAAAGCGCATTCATTTCAGCCTCCAATACTTGATATATATTTCTGAGCTATAGATCGAGCCACTTTATCTTTATCTAAAATGCACTCAATACTTTCAGCTGCGGCATTCTCTAACTCTTGCAAAGTATGCTCTACCACTTGTGGAATATGTGTAAATCCAATCCTTTCCTTTAAGAATGCTTCAACAGCAATTTCATTTGCCGCATTCAAAATGGTAGGTGCCAAACCTCCTGCACGCATTGCTTGTCTTGCTAAATTTAATGCAGGAAATTTTTGGGTATCGGGCGCCTGAAAATTAAGTTGAGAATACTCAAATAAATCTAAAGCAGGAACACTTGTTTGTAAACGCTCAGGCCATGCTAATGCATGTGCAATTGGCGTACACATATCAGGATTACCCATTTGTGCTAATGTTGAACCATCAACATACTGCACCATAGAGTGAATAATACTTTGTGGATGAACAACAACTGTAACAAAATGTTCAGATATTGAAAATAAATGACACGCTTCAATTAACTCCAACCCTTTATTCATGAGAGTAGCCGAGTCAACTGAAATTTTTTGCCCCATTGACCAATTTGGATGTTTACATGCTTGTTGGGGTGTTACATGTTCCAACTGTTCCAAGGAATGATTTAAGAATGGGCCACCAGATGCAGTTAGCAATATTTGAGATACGCCTAGTTGTGGTTGTCCAGTTCTTTCAACTTGTAAATAGTTATGAGGTAATGACTGAAAAATGGCATTATGCTCTGAATCCACTGGTAATAATAATGCCTGATGATCACGAGCAGCTTGCATCATGATTTCACCAGACATCACCAATGCTTCTTTATTTGCAAGCAATACTCGTTTACCAGCTTTAACAGCTGCCAAAGTAGGCAACAGTCCCGCTGCCCCGACAATTGCTGCCATAACAATATCAACATCTGTATGTGATGCGATCTCAACTAGACCATCTTGCCCACTTAAAATATCAATACCTTGTATATTTTGTTGAGCAAATAAGGTGGTTAGTTCAACTATTTTCTCTTCAGGAACAACGACCACTTTAGGGCGGAACTGTTTGCAGATTTCAACAAGTTCAGAAATTCGACTATGTGCCGAAACTGCAAAGACTGAATACTTATCTGGATGTTGGCTTAAAATTTTTAATGTACTTTGCCCAATAGAACCAGTTACACCCAATATGCAAACAGATTGTGTCATCTATAAATCTACACCAATAAGCTTTAATATATACATTCCCGTTGCAAAAATCGGGGCTGCTGCGAGTAAAGAATCAATACGATCCAACACACCACCATGACCTGGCAAAACACGGCCAGAATCTTTAATACCAGCACGGCGTTTAATCATCGACTCAAATAGATCACCTAATACTGAACCGAATACTGTGACTAAAGATAAGATCAGGAATAAAAGTTGTTGAACCCAAGTTAAGTTTAAATATTGATATTGCACTACAAGCATTACAATAATTGTAGTGAGAATACCACCATATAAACCTTCTACTGATTTATTAGGGCTTACCGTAGGTGCCAATTTTCTCTTACCGAATTTACGACCTACGAAGTAAGCTCCACTATCTGCACCCCATACAAGCAAGAACAAATACATCAACCACCATGGTGAGCTTTGCCATACTACAAAAATTGCAGTCACTGTTGCACAGATAAGAATTAAACCAATGACATAAAGGGTCGCGTTATACCACCCATCAAATTCAGGAAAAGACTTAACCCAATATACACTAACGAGCCAAGTTAAAATTGAAGCAGACCATAGCAGTAATGCAATGTCGTGAAAGAACAAGGCAACGCCCGAAACAAAAGCAACAAGTAGACCATAACCCCATGCTTTAGGTTTTACTACGGCGCCAGCTTCGTGAGGCATCAACTTATACCATTCATACCCCGCAACCGCTGCTGCTACAATCATAAGTACCAACATTGGATAATGTGATTGCGTAGCAAACATACAGCTTAAAACAACTGCAACAAGTACCAATGCGGTAACAATCCGCTCTAACATTATAATTTCTCGATTTTCTCTTGCTGAATTTGTTCAGATGTTTTACCGAAACGACGTTCACGCCCTGAAAAAACATTCAGTGCATGATCGAATTCCTCGACTGTAAATTCCGGCCACAAAGTATCCGTAAAATACAGTTCCGCATAAGCTGCTTGCCATAACAAGAAGTTAGATATACGGAAATCTCCACCTGTACGGATCAACAAGTCCACAGCTGGCAGATCGTTTAGACTGACATATTTTTCGAACAAATCAACATTTATTTGATCAGCGTCAATTTCACCACGTGAAACTGCTTGGGCAACTTGTTTAGCTGCATTTGCAATATCCCACATACCACCATAGCTAATCGCAATAGTTAATGTCATGGCGTCATGATGTACTGTTTGTTGCTCTGCATCTTCCATTAAGGCAACTAAATGTGAAGGTAATCTAGAACGATCCCCTATAAAACGCAAAGCAATATTGAATTTCTTCATGCGAGGTATTTGCTCATGAATGGTTTCTTCAAGAAGTTTCATAAGCAGATCGACTTCATATTGTGGTCGATTCCAATTTTCACTCGAAAATGCAAAAACAGTTAAAGCACGGACACTAGTTTTTATACAATGTTCAACAATAGGATCAAGAATATTTTTACCTTCTCGATGCCCATCACCTTTTTGCATTTGATTTTTCTTTGCAAAGCGGTTGTTGCCATCCATGATGATGGCAACATGCTTAGGAAGATGATACTCTTCTGATTCGGTCATAAAATTAGACCTTCATCAATTCTGCTTCTTTCGCTGCAAGACGCTTATCTACTTCTGCAACATATTTATCAGTGATTTTTTGGATATCATCACCTGCACGACGCTCATCATCTTCAGAGATTTCTTTCTCTTTCAACAATGCTTTGATATCACCTAAAACATCACGACGAATGTTACGAATAGCAACTTTTGCATTTTCAGCTTCGCTGCGTGCAACTTTCTGCATATCACGGCGTGTTTCTTCAGTTAAAGCTGGTAAAGGTACACGGATTGAATCAGCAGTAATTGGATTCAAACCTAAATCACTTTCACGAATTGCTTTATCAATAGCAGATACCATTGTACGTTCAAACGGTTGAACGATAAGCGTACGAGAATCTTCAACACCAACGTTCGCTACTTGGTTTAAAGGCACATCAGAACCATAGTAAGGAACCATTACCCCATTTAAAATTGATGGGTGTGCACGGCCGGTACGAACTTTAGCAAACCCTTGTTCCAAAGACTCAAGAGTTTTCATCATACGCTGTTCGCTGTCTTTTTTCAGATCGTTAATCATATGATCTTCCTTACTTATTTATTCAAGGATGTATATAACAAATTTAATTTAGCGCTAGTATAAAGAGCTTTGCGGCACACGTACATTATTTAGTAACGCGTGTACCCTCTTTTTCACCCATTACAACTGATAAAAGCGCACCAGATTTATTCATATCAAATACTTGCAATGGCACATTGTGGTCACGGCATAAGCAAATTGCTGTTAAATCCATAACACCTAACTTCTCATCTAACACCTGATCAAATGTTAAATGATCGTATTTCACTGCATCTTCATATTTGCTTGGATCTTTATTATAAACACCGTCTACTTTGGTTGCTTTCAAAATTAAATTTGCTTCAATTTCAATACCACGTAGACATGCTGCTGTATCAGTTGTAAAGAATGGATTTCCTGTTCCCGCAACGAAAACACAGACCTCGCCTTGGCTTAAATGACGGATTGCATCACGACTTGAGTATGACTCTACAACAGTACCAATTGGTAGTGCAGACATAAGACGAGTTCTGATGTTACGACGCACCAATGCATCACGCATTGCCAAACCATTCATGACAGTCGCAAGCATACCCATTTGGTCACCTGTTACACGGCCAACCAAACCATCTTTTTGCAACTGGCTTCCACGATATAAGTTACCGCCACCAACAACGATACCTACTTGCACGCCCAAGCCTACCAAATGCGCAATAGAAAGTGACATCTGATCTAAAACTTGAGCATCAATACCCATATCTTTATTACCTGATAAAGCTTCACCAGATAATTTTAATAAAATTCGTGAATAACGGGGGCTGATTGTTTCCGCCATGATTTTGCTCCAAGACCTCTTAAACTGAATGCTTTTTGAATCGCGATTCGATTAGACCGATTTAATTTTAATTAACTTTGCAAATAAGTCGTATTCATCCGCATCGGTAATTTCGACTTCCAACATATCGCCTGGTTGAATCGTGCTCTTATCGATATCTTCTACAAAGACATTACCGTCAATTTCCGGAGCATCGGCATAAGAACGTGCAACAGCAACAGGATATTCATCTTCCAAACTATCGACTAATACAGTCATCGTTTGACCAATACGTTTTTGTAATTTGGCAGCAGATATTTGCTGCTGCACTTGCATAAAGCGCTCGTAACGCTCTTGCTTAATTTCTTCTGGCACATGATCTGGTAAATCATTTGCCGTAGCGCCTTCTACTGGTGAATAGGTAAAGCACCCTACACGATCAAGTTGAGCTTCAACCAACCAATCGAGCAAAATCTGGAAGTCTTCTTCAGTTTCGCCTGGAAAACCAACCACAAAAGTAGAACGGATTACAAGATCAGGGCATTTTTCACGCCATAATTTAATTTTTTCTAAAGTATTTTCACTATGTGCCGGACGTTTCATTAATTTAAGAACACGTGGGCTTGCATGTTGGAAAGGAATATCCAGATAAGGCAGGATTTTACCCTGAGCCATCAAATCGATTACTGCATCAACATGTGGATATGGATATACATAATGTAGACGAACCCAGATTCCAAGCTGACCAAGTGCTTCACACATGTCAAAGAATTTGGTTTTTACAGGTTGGCCATTCCAGAAGTCCAGCTTATATTTAGTATCTACACCATAAGCTGAAGTATCTTGTGAAATAACCAAAATTTCTTTCACACCTGCGCGTTTTAATGCGGCAGCTTCTTCTAATACGCTACCAACCGGACGTGATACTAAATCACCGCGCATGCTTGGGATGATACAGAAGGTACAACGATGGTTACAGCCTTCAGATATTTTCAAATAAGCATAATGTTTAGGTGTTAAACGAATACCTTGCTCAGGAACAAGATCAATAAAGGGATTATGTTTAGGCGGTGCTGGCACATATTCATGTACAGCTTCCATAACGTCCTGGTAAGCTGCTGCACCAGTGACTTTTAAAACATTAGGGTGCATTTGACGAATTTTATCTTCGTCTTTACCCAAACAACCTGTAACAATAACTCGGCCATTTTCACTCATGGCTTCGCCAATTGCATCTAACGATTCTTGTACTGCAGATTCAATAAAACCACAGGTATTAACAACAACTAAATCAGCACCATCATAATCTGATGCAACTTGATAACCTTCAGTCTTTAACTGAGTTAAAATTCGTTCAGAATCTACCAATGCCTTAGGACAACCTAAAGAAACAAAACCGACTTTGGGGGTCTTCATGAATCTGCGCTCCACTTGAATGCACGTATTGTATGTCTTTTCTCGTCTCAAGCATAGGTGGAAACCCCACTCTTTGTGTAATGCACCAAAATACAACCAATATTTGCACCAAAACTCAATATTGCACCAAGTTGGATCATGATATTATTGGTATATACATCCATATTTTTGACCAAAAGATATTAAGAACGATTTTAGAGCGCTTTAACTACGCTTGAAACCTTAAAATAATCCATAAACAAAGTTGGCGTACATTTTGCATCATGCATGTTCTATAACGGTGAAAACCGATAACTAATGAAGATGCCATTGCGCCATTTTAAGACAGGAACGATTCGCTAATGGATCAACACACACCTATCGACTATCGCCTTTTGGTAGACAACTTAACTACTGCGATTTTACTAATCGATAGTAACTTTAATATTTTTTATTTAAATTCTGCTTGTGAAGCACTTTTTGACATTAGTTTGCTTCGCGCTTCTGGACAACCGGTTTTAAATTTACTTCATGCCCCTGATGATACTTTTAATACACATGAAGCGTTACTCAATACTCTAAAAACAGGACAGCCTTATACACGTCGTGAAGCTGTAATTAATGTCAACTTTAAAGACTTACATGTTGATTATACGGTTTCACAGTTAAATGCAGGCAAAAGCTACCACCCGCTCTTACTTATTGAGCTAAATCCAATTGATCGGATGTTGAAAATTTCTAAAGAAGAAAACCTAATTCAACAACATCAGGTGGCTAGACAACTGGTTAGAGGTGTGGCTCATGAGATTAAAAATCCTCTGGCTGGTATCAGGGGTGCAACTCAGTTACTTGCTCGTAGTTTAAATGACGAGAGTTATGCTGAATTTACAGATGTCATTATTAATGAGGTAGACCGCCTCACCAATTTAGCAGACACTATGCTAGGTTCAAGACAACTGCCGAGTTATGAAAACGTAAATGTGCATGAACCTTTGGAACGTGTACGCTCTTTAATCGCAAATCAAACCAAGAAAAAAATAAAAATTACGCGTGACTATGATTTATCTTTACCGGATGTAAAAGCCGATCGAGATCAACTTATCCAAGTCATGCTCAATATTAGCGTTAATGCAATTCAAGCCATCACAGAAAATAAATCTTTTTTTATAGATCAAGAGCCTGAATTAATTTTACGTACCCGAATTCAACGTCTAGTCACTATTAATGGTGTACTCAATCGCTCTGCGGTACGAGTCGATATTGAGGACAATGGACCGGGTATTCCCGAAAGCATTTTAGAGTCTGTGTTTTATCCTTTGGTTACAGGACGAGCAAAAGGCACAGGCCTTGGCCTGAGTATTGCACAGAACATCATGCATCAACATAACGGAATGATTGAATGCCAATCAGTTCCTGGAAAAACAATGTTTAGCTTATATTTACCTTGGGAGTCAGACCGTGTCGCGAAATAAAATATGGGTTATTGATGACGATCGCGCCATGCGATGGGTACTTGAAAAGACCTTTAAAGAAGAAGGATTTGACGTCACCAATTTTGAAGAAGCTCAAACAGCACTCGAACGTTTACATCATGATGCGCCGGATGTCATCTTAACTGACATCCGTATGCCAGGCATTGATGGGTTAACTTTCTTATCTAAAGTAAAAAATTCTCATCCCGATTTGCCTGTGATCATTATGACAGCGCATTCGGACTTAGAGTCTGCTGTATCTAGCTATCAAACTGGTGCATTTGAGTATTTACCAAAACCGTTTGATATTGATGAAGCTTTAGCTTTAGTCAATCGAGCAATTTTACATATCAATAAATTGCAGCAACAAGAGGCTACAAAAACTGCTTCTCCGCTACAATCGACAGAAATTATTGGTGAATCTCCAGCTATGCAAGAGGTTTTCCGAGCAATTGGCCGCCTATCTCAGTCGCATATTACCGTTTTAATTAATGGTGAGTCAGGAACAGGCAAAGAATTAGTTGCACATGCTTTACATAAGCATTCACCACGCAGAGCCAAACCATTTATTGCTCTAAACATGGCAGCAATTCCGAAAGACTTAATCGAAACAGAATTATTTGGCCATGAAAAAGGTGCTTTTACTGGCGCTAATACTCAACATCAAGGTCGCTTTGAACAAGCCAATGGTGGCACTCTCTTCCTTGATGAAATTGGTGACATGCCATTTGAAACACAGACGCGATTACTACGTGTACTCGCAGATGGTGAGTTTTACCGCGTTGGCGGGCATATCCCTGTTAAAGTTGATGTTCGGATCGTTGCGGCAACACATCAAGATTTAGAAAAATTGGTAAATGAAGGTCGCTTCCGTGAAGACTTATACCACCGTCTAAATGTAATTCGTATTCATATTCCTAAGCTTGCACATCGAAGTGAAGATATTCCGATGTTAGCTCAACATTTCTTGGCTCGTGCTGGTAAAGAGTTAGGCGTAAGTCCAAAGATTTTACGTACCGAGACAACTGACTATATGCAGCAATTACCATGGCCCGGTAATGTTCGTCAGCTTGAAAATACCTGCCGCTGGTTAACCGTCATGATTACTGGCCGTGAGGTTTACCCAGAAGATTTACCTTCAGAACTTAAACAAGTTCCACTCCAAAAAAATAGTGAAGCTAGCCAACCTGCTCCATCTTTTGAGCGTATTTCTTTACATCATTGGGATGAGCTACTAAGTCAATGGGCAATTCAAAAACTCAAGAATGGCGAAATGAAGATTTTGGATATTGCTACACCAATGTTTGAGCGCACTTTAATTAATGCTGCACTACAGCAAACTCGTGGACGCAAACGTCATGCAGCCGAGCTATTAGGTTGGGGTCGCAACACTCTAACCCGAAAGTTAAAAGAACTAGGCATGGATTCTGCTGATGACGATGATGAGGATGAACACAAAGTAACTTTGTCTGAAGCTTAATAATCATTCGTAAAAGAAAAAGCGACTAAATCCATTAGTCGCTTTTTCTTTATCTTGATTTACATTGAAAAGACATGGTTAAACTAAAATGTGAACATACAGTTACATCATTAAAAACCTTCAAAATATTTCATAAATATTTGTATTTTAAAATATTTATTCAAATTAAATTTTATATTACTGTTTATCAAGCAACCTAAAAATATAGCGATGACCATCCTTAAAGATAGTTTTGTTATACTAGTTAAGCAGTATTAATTGTCGTTATTAAATTTTATGCATGATCCAGTCCTTGAGTCATATCATCCTATATGTGACAAACCTCAAACACGTCGCGGTGTAGAACGTCGTTTAGCACTATTGCTAAGCGCAACCGAACTGTTTTTGGAAAAAGGATATGATGCTGTCTCTTTAGATGACATCGTCAATCATGCTGGTGGTTCAAAAGCTTCTATTTATAAATACTTTGGTAATAAAGAAGGTTTATTTACTGCAATTTGCGATTACCGCCGTGAGATGTTCTTTAAAGATATTTGTATTGCATTTCAACCAGATCAGGCTTCTTTAAAAGAATACTTAATTCAAACTCTCATCCGTTTTTATAACCACATTATTCAACCTGAGCATATTGCTTTTTTACGTTTGGTTATTGAACAAACCCAGTGTAATGCAACTTTGAGCCAATATTTATACGAAAAATGCGCTCAAGACGTACAAAATACCATTGCTCAAGCACTACTTATTTCTCATCAGGCAGGTGAAATTACTTGTACCTCTCCCGATCACTCATCTCTCATGTATTTTGGGATTTTACGTGATATTGAGTGGCGTATGATTATGGGCATGCCACTGCCAACCAATGAATATGAAGTATTTGATTATATTCATTATTGTGTAGAAATTTTCTTAAAAGGCCACCATAAAGTCTAATTCTTTTGCATTTTGAAATGCTTATAGTATAGTAGACTTCTTTTTTCCCACATCCACCCAGCCAACAACAGATAATTGTTGTATTTCAAAGACAATTATTATGGAGTAGCTACATGGCTTTAAGACATTTCCTGACTTTACGTGATCTATCTACATTAGAACTCAATCGCGTTTTACAGCGCGCAAGCGAACTAAAAAAAATGCAACAAAGCAATAAGGTGTATCAACCTTTTGTTGGTAAAGTATTGGGAATGATTTTTGAAAAATCGAGTACACGTACGCGTATTTCTTTTGAAGCCGGTATTAATCAATTTGGTGGTAGTGCTATCTTTTTATCACCTCGCGATACACAGCTAGGTCGCGGTGAACCTATCGAAGATTCAGCACGCGTTATTTCAAGTATGCTTGATATTGTGATGATTCGTACGTTTGGTCATGACATTGTTGAACGTTTTGCATCTTACTCAAAAGTTCCTGTGATTAATGGTCTAACTGATGACCACCACCCTTGTCAGCTACTCGCAGATTTACAAACTTACATTGAACATCGCGGTAGTATCGAAGGTAAAACCGTAGCCTGGATTGGTGATGGCAATAATATGTGTAACTCATATATTGAAGCTGCACATTTAATGGGTTTTAAATTAAAAATTGCTTCGCCAAAGGGTTTTGAGCCTAAACCTGAATTTTTAGCAGAGTTTGGACATTGTGTTGAGCTTTTTGATAATGCTGAAGATGCAGCTGTAAATGCTGACCTTATCGTTACAGATGTATGGGCAAGCATGGGGCAAGAAGAAGAACAGAAATTACGTAAGAATGCATTTGCAGCTTTTCAAGTCAATGAGAAACTCATGAGTCTTGCGCATCCTGATTGTTTGTTTATGCATTGTTTGCCAGCACATCGCGGTGAAGAAATTTCAGAAACCATGCTTGATCATAAAAACTCAGTTGTATGGGATGAAGCTGAAAACCGTCTACATGCGCAAAAAGCTTTAATGGAATTTTTATTGAATGAAAATTTAAAAAAAGCTTAATCTCGATAAAAAAACAGCATCTTTAAGGTGCTGTTTTTTTTATTTCTATAAAACTCTTATTTTTCTTGTTTATTTTCTTAAAATTTTTCACGATGTTGCTGAATATATAAACAGTCTATATTTCAACTACACTCTAGAATCGTGTATAACATTCTACACAATAAGCCAAGCCTACTCTTGTAGAGTGCGATTATGACAACCCTTGAAGAATCACTATCTCAAATCCCTGCATTTTCAATTATCCATGAACATTTGTTTAGTTCAGCACAACCTTCTATTGAACAGCTTAAACTTATTAAAGAGTATGGTTGTAGTACCGTTATCAATTTAGCTTTGACAAACTCACCAGATTGTATAGAAAACGAAGATCGGGTTTGTCTTGAGCATGGTTTAAATTACATTCATATTCCAATTGACTGGGAAACACCATCTTCTGACCAATGCTTATTGGTTTTAGATTTAATTGATCATTTGGTTCAAAATGAAATTGTTTGGTTACATTGTGCCAAAAATAAACGCGTAAGTTGTCTTATGTATGTCTACAGACAATTTTATATGAATATGGACATACCTACTTCGCAAGATTTACTGCACGAAATTTGGGAGCCAAATGAAACTTGGACAGGTCTTATCCATAGTATTACCTTACAGCTACAAGGCCGTAAGGCTACTTTAGAACTCCAGCAGTCTTTGCAACAAGCTGATAATTTAGTCTAATTAGAGATTAATACCGTCGCTGTTGCTAAAATTCCTTCTTGGCGACCAGTAAACCCGAGTTTTTCGGTAGTGGTCGCTTTGATGCTAATTTGATTTAAATCCACATTCAAAACATCCGCAATGCTTTGTCGCATCTCTAAATTATGTTTCGCTAATTTAGGACGTTCGCAGGCTACAGTAATATCAGCATTATTTAAACGATAACCACGGTCTAAGATTAGTTGATAAACGTGTTTTAGTAGTACACGACTATCTGCACCCTTAAACTCTGGATCGGTATCTGGAAAATGCTGACCAATATCTCCAAGCGCTAGTGCACCTAATAAAGCGTCACATAGTGCATGTAACACGACATCACCATCAGAATGTGCTTTCAGGCCATGCGTATGCGGAATCTGAATGCCAGCTAAAGTTACGAAGTTACCCTCTTCAAAGGCATGCACATCCATTCCTTGACCAATACGAATTTGAGCAACCATATAAACTCTTTCCTTCTATTATAAAAGCTTAAGAAATCTTGTATTCAACCGTTGTGTTTCGCTATAGTACACTTAGCAAAGTAGACTGAAAGTATAAGCGATCATGCCGTCGAATACTGATATGAATCAATTGAAAAGATTAAGTTTTGTCGTGACATTGAGTTGTTTATGCTCATCGCTTGTTTTTGCAGAATCCATTGACTGCTCCAACTCAAAATCAGAGCTCAAAATCTGTTCAAAAAACTTTAGCGAAGCACGAAAGCAACTTAATAACAAATATCTTTCTGCATACTTAGTTACAGATGCTCCATTACAGCTTCTACAAGATACTCAAACATTGTGGTTTAAACATACGCAACAATGTAAAACCAATTCATGTATTCAACAACAGTTTGACGTACGTGGTGATGATTTAAATTTTTATGCTTCACTTAAGCAAACCCTAACACAGCATTACCTTAAATTTGAAAATGGGCATATTGCAGCCCAACCTGTTCATTTACAAATTCATCAACTTGCTAAAGATAAAATCAAGATCGAAGGGTTAGCTTACCGTAATCCGAATAACCGAAAAGAAGTCCAAACTATTTCATTAATGGCTTATAGCTCTCCTGAGCAAAAAAGTGAAATTTTAGATAACGAGCATAATTGCAAATACAAATTTGATTTCCAAAAGGCCTTACTTGTTGTAAAGACTCAACAAAAAGGCTGTGAGCGATTTACTGGCGTTTATCGGCTATATGATTAATTGATATAAAATAAAAAGCCAGTGCATCTACACTGGCTTTTCTTTTTAAGCTGGATATTTTTGCAGGATATCCTGACTCACCAAAACAGCTGTTGCTGCTGACAAAGTCCAACCTAAATGGCCATGCCCGGTATTATAAAAAACCCGTGATTGCTTAGACTGTTTCACTACAGGCAACATATTAGGCATCATTGGCCTTAAACCCGCCCAAGGCACAACATGCTCAGTTGAAATGTCAAAATTGCGGTTCACCCAATTAACCAAAGGCTGAATACGATCTGCACGAATGTCTCGATTGTAACCATTAAACTCAGCTGTACCTGCTATACGTAAACGGTCTTGTCCTAAACGAGAGGTTACAATTTTGGCACTCTCATCAAGCAAACTTACCCACGGCGCATTTTTAATGCTTTTCTCATCTTTCAATTGGACAGTAATCGAATAGCCTTTTACAGGATAAACATTTACACGCTCACCAATCATGTCAGCCAATTGATAACTTCCAACACCACCACAAACCACCAGAACATCACCTTCTAATTGAAAGCTATCTGTTGGGGAAAGATGCGGATGCTCAGCACTTGGCTGACAATTCAGTACGACTTTATCTATATGACACTTAATATCAGTAACTTCTAAGCCAAACTTATACTGCACCCCATATTGTTTAGTCTTTTCAGCTAAAGTGGTTGAATATTTATGAATATCTCCAGTTGCATCGCTTGGTGTGTAATAACCACCAAAGTACTCACCCGTTAAAGAAGGTTCGATTGACTTCATTTCTTCAGGTGAAACTGAGTAGCGCTCCAAAGTTCCTTTATTCAAGACATCATTAACTCGCTTAGCAATATCATAGTCATCCTTAGTATGATACATATGAAGAATACCGCGTTTCTCCAAATCAAATTGAAGCTGCTCTTTTTCAGCGACTTCAAATAAGCGCTTACGAGCAAGCAATGCTAAACGAACAGTTTCTATCGTATTAGCCTCATAATTTTTAATATGAGATAAAAACTCAACTAACCAGCTATATTTGTGCAAACTAAAAGAAGGATTAAGTAATAGAGGAGCATCTTTTTGCCTCATCCATTTAAAACCTTTTATAACGGTCGCTTTCTGGTTCCAGACTTCTGCATTACAAGCAGATAATTGCCCTCCATTTGCAAATGATGTTTCCATAGCTGGATAAAGATGGCGATCAATCACTGTGACTTGGTAACCTAATTGAGATAATTCATAGGCTGAAGTAACCCCTGTGATTCCTGCACCAATCACAATAACATGTGGCATAACAGACTCCTCTGAAATGCAAAAACATTTCATCAGTACAGCCCATCTGTCATTTGTACCTGAGAGTTTCGACCTAAATACTACCTTTTAGTATTTCGATCTTCCCCTTCGGTGAGTTTATGACTTATAAGTTTTTATTCTTCATGCTTATAAATCTTAAGCTGCTCTCCAGATTTTTTAATTATTACAGTCCTTTTGCCTGAGAGTTTCCGGGCCTGTTGCTCCTTCGGCGGGTTCTTAAGAACCTCTCTCCCGCAATAATTTTGTATTTATATAAGCAATGTATCTGCCACTTTTAAAAAAACGCATTCTTTTCTTGTAAACTTTTGTACAGTAATTCAATTAAATAAGAAAGTATTTGATTTAATTATAAAAAAGGTGAATTATTTAAATTCACCTTTTGCCATTTATTAAAGCTTTCCTTCAAGCACTTGGTCTGAAACATGACCTTTCCACTGCTCTCTCAAGGTTGGTAAATAAAACTTCTCGCCAATTGTGACCAACTCAGCATCAATGAGTGCATGAATTTCGTGCATAAAAATGTAATCTAAGGCAACTAAAGAGAGTTGATGATTTTTTTGTGCTACTTTTTTTCGCTTCATTTGAGCTAGTTTAATTAACTCATTTGCAAAATTTTTATCTTTATATGTGGTGATTGCATTTAAACGAAGCTCAATAACCCCCCAACCTGCCAACAATTTTTTGAAAATTTCAAAGTCTTTCGTCGTTGATTCCCAAGTGACATTTTCCAGATTATTATCTTCAGGCAAAACAGGTAACAGCAAATCACCAGTACTTGGAAAAATCTTTTTAAGATTTAACAGAAATTTAACAGGCTGATCACTCGGGTAATCATTAAACTGCACATGTTGTTCGGTATCTGTTAAATAAATCGAGAGCATTCAAAAATCCTTAGCTAAACAACTGTTTATTATGTGTTTAATTTCCATATCGCAAAATAAATAAAAATTAAAAACAATAGAAAAACAGGATAAGGTGGGCATTTTAACAATTATGGCAGCTTATTCAACTCTAAGTTGGTTTGATAAAGCTTAATCAAGAAATAATTACAACCTAGAAACTTGCAAATAAATCTCATACAACTTCAAAAATTTAAAAATGCATATATTTTAAATATATTATTTTTTAGTCTACTGTTAAATTTAATGTTATAATACATTGATTTACTCAATTTCATCTGGGCTTCCAAAGAAATGAATAGATCAAAATTAATTTTATTATTTTTAAGTATTAGTACTTTTTCTTCTTCGGTATTTTCTGAAACGATTACTTCCCCAATTAAACAAGAATTTTATGACCAAGAATCGAACCGCCATAGAAGTATGCTTGAGGTAAGTAACACTTCAAGTCATAAGTTTAGTGAATCACAACACAATTCTTTTCACTCCGATTCTAATAAGCAAAGAGTAGATTTTTTTGAAATTGCCAAACAATATCAAGATGAGAAATCACAAAATACCTACTCGCATTTTCCTGACCCGACAGTGAACATGAGCAATCATGATCGAAGTCTCTACTATATTAGAAATCATGATGATATAAGCCTTAAAAGGGATATTCGTATTCAACAATATAGATCATTAAAACAGCAATACGATAAAGGAGTCATTCCCAATGATGAATACAAAGAGAAAGTTTATAAAATTTTAAAATAAGCTTTTATATTTCCTGAAGCCTTCTTTCTGATGGGAGGCTTCTATAATAGTTTTGATATAGATTGTTAAAAAAACTTTAAATAACAAAGATCCATAGTAAATAAGCAATAAAAATTAAACAGTTTTAACTGCTAAAAGACGCCAGACTATACAAATCTTCTCTACAAATAAAGGAGAGATCAATGAAGATCCGCGCTTCACGTACCTATTCAACTTATTCAAACCATTACTTTATTTCGAAAGAATATGAATGTAGCGTTATACCAGTAAAAGGAATGTGCTTTACTGATCTTGGTTTAACCGAAAATGGTGTGATTGAACCTGTAGAAATTAGTGAGGTCACTATAGACCCAGCCTGTAATTCTTATCATATTCTTTTAGCTAAAGACTCACATGAATATACAAAAGAAGAACTAAAAAGAAAGTTTGAAGAAATGAAAGTAAATGGCTGGGAATATATAGAAGATCTTCTGATGTAGCTTTTTCAATCTATAAGTTAAAGTTCTAGATTTAAGGAGTAAACATAATAGCCATCAGTAGTTTAACTGTACATTCTGTACATAATTATACGGCTGATGGCTATATAGATCGCTTATTTACTATTTGGCGAAACCATTTTTTCAGGTTTAACGACCTCATCAAATTGTTCTGCTGTAACTAAACCAAGCTCAACAGCTACTTGTTTTAAAGTTTTATTCTCTTTATAAGCAGTTTTCGCCACTTTTGCAGAGTTTTCATAACCAATAACCGGATTCAATGCGGTAACCAGCATGAGAGAGTTATGCAAGAAGTGATCAATTTTGTCACGACTAGGCTCAATTCCTACTGCACAGTGGTCATTAAAGCTATTACATGCATCACCAAGCAACTGAATAGATTGCAGTAAGTTATAAGCGATTACTGGCATAAATACATTAAGTTCGAAGTTACCCGAAGCACCAGCGACATTAATAGTCGTATCATTACCAAGCACTTGTGCAACCACCATAGTCATTGCTTCACTTTGGGTCGGGTTCACTTTACCCGGCATAATGCTTGAGCCTGGCTCATTTTCAGGAATGCGAATTTCACCAAAACCACAACGTGGTCCGCTTGCTAACCAACGAATATCGTTAGCAATTTTATTTAAACTTACTGCTAAAGTTTTTAATGCACCCGATGCAAAAACAGCTGCATCACGTCCTGCAAGTGCTTCAAATTTATTAGGAGCAGTAACAAATGGCAAACCCGTTAAAGCTGCAAGCTGAGCTGCGGCTTTAACAGCATAGTCAGGATGAGCATTTAAACCAGTTCCTACCGCTGTACCACCCAATGGCAACTCATACAAACCACTTAAAGCTTGTTGTAAGCGTACTAAACCATGCTCAAGCTGAGAAACATAACCGCTAAATTCTTGGCCAAGTGTTAGTGGCGTCGCATCTTGTAAGTGGGTACGGCCAATTTTGACAATCTCTTGAAATTCATCTGACTTCTTCTGCAAAGTCGCTTTAAGCTGCTCTACAGCTGGAATCAGTAATTCATTAATTTGCAAACTTGCCGCAACATGAATAGCCGTTGGAAAGGAGTCATTAGTAGATTGTGCACGGTTAACATGATCATTTGGATGTACTGGCTTTTGTGCTCCGAGCGCTTGGCCTAGCTTTTGATTGGCAATATTTGCAATTACTTCATTACAGTTCATGTTACTTTGCGTACCAGAACCTGTTTGCCAAACTACGAGTGGAAACTGTGAGTCCCATTTCCCTGCAATCACCTCTTCGGCAGCACCTACAATGTACTGACTCAAATCTTGTGGTAACTGGCCCAACTCTGCATTGGTTATTGCCGCAGCTTTTTTTACCAAGCCCATCGCTCGAATCATGGCACGGGGTAAACGCTCCTGCCCGATTTTGAAGTTCTGTAAGCTACGTTGAGTTTGTGCTCCCCATAGCGCTTCATTTGGAACTTCAATCTCACCCATAGTGTCATGTTCAATTCGTGTTTGCATAGAAACCTCGGTTATGTGGCTAAAGAACTCACGGGCTGAAGCAATTTTTGCTTTGGCTAGTTAATTTTAATATCGTACTCAAGCATTTCATTATTGTAAATAAGAATCATTATCTTATCTTCCATTTAATGTATTTTGATAGAATCTCCACTCATCTTCAATCATTTGCTTTAAAGTTCGTTTCGGATTCCATTCTAATAAAGTTTTTGCCTTTCCTATATTTGCACCCAATTCAGCCAACTCTTCATGCTTATAAATTGCCGATTGCGTCGGAATTTCGGCTTGGGTAACCTGTGAAATTTCATCTAATAATTGACGAATCGAGTGCACTTGCTCATGAGCAATATTAAAAGCTTCACAGCAATGGGTTTGATCGCGTAACCAATGTAAAGTTGAGCTTACTGCTTCACATACATCTAATACATGTAAAAAGCTACGTTCTACTGTATGGTCTTCGGTCGAAACCTGATCTTGTAATTCAATTAAATCACGCTGCATCGCTGCAACTTGTAATGCAAGCGGTACAATATTTTTAGGAAGCTGTGCAACATATTCACCTAATACACCATGCTCAAAAGCACCTACAATATTTGATAGGCGTAGGATTGCAATTTTCCATTCATGATCAATTTTATGAGTATCTCTAATGATTTCTTCAATCATCTGTTGAGATTTAATATATGGATTAGGATAAGAATAGTTGAAGTCTTCTGTTTCGCTTAACTGCAAACCAGATTTTCCATAGACTGCCAAGCTAGATAAATGGATAAAATGACGAACACCAGTACGTTGCATTGCACGTAACAGGCTCATAATGCAACTGACATTGTCATTGTAATATTCGAGCGGTTTTAAATTAGACTCTTCAATAGATTTAAAACCAGCTGTGTGAATAACTGCATCGATTGAGTACTGTTCAAATACTTTGTTCAATGCAGGTGTATTACGTACATCAAGTTTAACAAACGGAACGTACATACCAGAGATGTATTCTAACCGCTCAAGCGTTTGCAAGGTCGAGTTAGCCAAATTATCGACAATAACCACTTCTTGGCCTTGAGCCAGCAGACTCAATGCAATGTGTGAACCGATAAAGCCTAAACCACCTGTCACTAAAATCATTGTATACTTACCTTTCTCTTAATGTATCTACGCCCATTTAGACGTATGACCATAGTGAATTCTCAATGAGTACATTACTACTAATAACCTCTGCTCCTACTTCGATCCATGCTTGGCATGCGCTAGGCCTTGCTCAGGCACTCAAAAGTAAAAATGAAGACTTTCGTGTATTCTTTTACCAAGATGGCGTTCAAGTTGCGAATGATTTTCAATGGGTTCCTGACGACCAGCGTAATTTAACGCATGAATGGCAAAAGCTCGCGATCCGACTTCCTGTCTGTGTCAGCGCAGCTCTTGCACGTGGGATTACCGATGCAGAAAATGCGAGTCGTCATCAACTTAGTCATCACAACCTAGCGAACAACTTTGAGTTGGTTGGACTAGGTGAACTTGCTGATGCAGTACAGTCAGCCTCTCGTCTTCTTCAATTCTAAGTTACTTTATTAACTTAGATTGTTGCTTTTAAAAGGTATATTGTGTGAAAACTGTACTCGTTATTTTGACCCAAGCCAATTTAACCAGCCTACAAGTCAATGAAAGCCTCGCCGCTACTATGGTTTTAGCAACCTTTGGCTCACCAGTCAAAGTATTATTAAAAGATGCGGCTCTTAGTCTTTTACAAAATGAACGTAACTTTGACCAATTGCAGCATGCATTTAAAATTGCTTCAAATATGGTAGATAGCTTTGAGTTTTATGACTTAAGCCCAATTCTTATTGAAGACAAAAATAAACAGCATCCTTTTGTTCAAAAAAGTGAGCAGGAACTAGAATTTGTTCAGCTAGATACTGAACTCATCCAATCTTTCGATCATGTCTTATATTGGTAGATAAAGGTGTAATTTTAATGACGCAATCAACTCTTTATCTTGTGCAAGCTTCTTATCACCATACTCCTCGCATTATTGAAGAACTTGCAAAACTGTTCCATAAAGATGATCAAATTATTTTTATGGGTGACTCAACTGCTCAACTTTCGGTAAATATTTGTCAGCAGTTTGGCTCAGTTTCTTGTTTATCTAATGAAAAAGATTTAATTGATGCAGAAACCTTAGCTCACGTTAAGGTATTGAACTATGACCAGTTTGCGGATCTGGTTTTACAGTTTAATCGATGCATTTCTTTAAAATAATATAGTTAGGCTCATTTTTATGAATTTAGAATTAGATCAAGATGGTCATTTAGTCGACTATACGATTTGGAATCCAGAAGTAGCACAGGAACTCGCCAAATCTCTCGATCTTGAATTAACAGATTGGCATTTTGAAGTTTTAGCTGCGGTTCGCCAATTTTATCAGCAATTTGGGCATTCTCCTGCAACCCGCCCTCTGATTAAGTTTTTAATGAAAACCGTCAGTCCAGATATTAATAATGCTGTTTTACAGCAAAAATTTAATACCGGTTTAGTTGCTCGCCATCTCAGTCGCTTGGCAGGTATTCCTAAACCGGCAAATTGTTTATAGATTTTTATGCGAATTTTTTAGCGGCAGCGACACATAAAATTGTTACTGCCGTTACCATTAACATCGACCAACTTACGTGTTCATGTAATAAAAGTGCGGCAATCGCAAGTCCCATTAAAGGCTGTAAAAGCTGTAGCTGGCTAATTGCAGCAATACCACCTTGTGCAAGTCCTTTGTACCAAAAAAAGAACCCGATGAGCATACTAAATAAAGATACATAAACCAGTCCTGCTACCGCTGATGTAGATACATCTTGAAAGGAAACGGGCATATAAAAAAGAGTAGCAAGCAGCATAATCGGTAAAGCTAAAATAAGCGCCCAACAAATCACTTGCCATCCACCTATTTTTTTCGAAAGTACTCCGCCTTCGGCATAGCCAAATCCACACAAAATAATTGCAATAAGCATGTATAAATCGCCGATGCCAAAAGAAGCTTCACCCGATAAGAAAAACATATAGGTAAAAACAACCAGACTGCCTAAAATTGCAAATATCCAAAAAAATAAATTTGGTTTTTCTCCACCTCTCACTACTGCAAATATGGCTGTAGCTAATGGCAGAAGACTAACAAAGACAATCGAGTGGGCTGCGTTCATATACTGTAGAGCAAGCGCAGTAAATAAGGGAAACCCAACTACAACGCCTAAAGCCACAATAGCCAGTGGCCACCAATCTTGTTTAGCAGGCTTTTTTTCCTTAAGCAAAAAGATAAGAATTAAACCCAAAACTCCTGCAATGACAGCTCTTGCTGCTGTTAGAAAACCAGGCTCAAAACCTGTTACCGCAACACGGGTAGCCGGTAATGAACCGGCAAAAATTGCAACCCCAATAAAACCATTCACCCAACCGTTCATAAACTTTTGCATATTATTCTCCGCAACTATACGAAGAATTTAAGCTGTGATATGGTGTCAAAACCAGATACAAAGCAGTACAATTTTAAAAAACTGTTATGTATAAATGAGCAGTACAGTAGAGATAATTAACGTGAACCAGACAAAAACAAAAATCGAACTTGTTATTTCACAGATTGAACAACAAATTAAGAATCGCTCTTTAACTCCGGGAACTCGACTCCCCTCTGTGCGCAAGTTGGCCAAAGATTTAGGTTTTTCTATTTCTACGGTTGTCGAAGCTTACGAGCGATTAATTGCCCTAGGTAAAATTGAATCACGTAGTGGATCGGGCTTTTATGTAGTGGCACCACTTGCTCCTTTAGACTTAAGTGAATTAGGACCCAAACTAGATCGCTCAATAGATCCGTTATGGATTTCACGTCAGTCTTTAGAGGCAGAACCTGATGCGTTTAAGCCCGGTTGTGGTTGGTTACCTAATGACTGGATGCCACTTGAAAGTATTCGTAAGGCATTAAGATCTGTTACACGAAGTGAAGATGATAGTTTAATGGGTTATTCTTCACCGTTAGGGCTGCCCGTATTAAGAGATTTACTGGCTAGGCGAGCACAAAATAAAGGTATAGAGGCAAATCTCAATCAAGTTGTTCTAACCGATTCAGGCACTCAAGCTATTGATCTGGTTTGTCGTTTTTTACTTAAACCAGATGATGTAGTTCTAATTGATGACCCATGTTACTTTAATTTTCATGCTCTACTTAAAGTTCATCAAGTTAAAGTTATTGGTATTCCATACACTCCAAATGGCCCAGACTTAGAGGCATTTAAAGAAGCGATTGAGATCTATAATCCTCGGCTTTATATTACAAATTCAGGAATACATAACCCCACTGGCGCAACGCTTTCACTCTCGACAGCTCATCAATTACTGAAGTTGATTGATCAATCTAATTTAATTGTGATTGAAGACGATATATTCTCGGATTTTGAATATACTCCAGCTCCACGACTTGCAGCCCTAGACAACCTTTCACGCGTGATTTTTATTGGAAGTTTCTCTAAAACGCTTTCTGCCTCTATTCGCTGCGGCTACATTATTGCAAAACCAGAATGGATTGATCAGATTACCGATTTAAAAATTGCTACCAGTTTTTCTCACAATGGACTCTCAGCCAAGATTTTACACACAGCTTTAACCGATGGTTCATACCGTAAGCATTTAGATTTATTAAAAGTTCGTTTAGCTCAAGCCATGCAAGAAACAATTACGAAGCTCAAATCGATTGGGATAGAACCGTGGATTGAACCCAAGGCTGGAATTTTTGTGTGGTGTCATCTACCAGAAGGTGTAGATGCAGCGAAGATTGCTCAGTTTTGTCTGAATCGGCAAGTGATTCTCGCCCCGGGTAATGCCTTTAGCCAGGCCCAATCGGCAGGTCAATTTATCCGTTTTAATATTACACAATCAAATCATGATTATATTTATAAGACCCTTGCAGAAGCACTTCTACAAGAGTCGTTAGAGAAACAAGTTTAAGCCTGTTTTTGCTTTTGTTCCATATAAGCAAAATAGCCCGGCCCAGCCGAAACCTGAACTTGTTTTGCATGTAAAGGTTCGCGGCAGACCGAACAAACCATGACTGGTTCAAACTTATGTCCACATGTTTTGTGGCGATATTCCAAAGGCTTGCCTAAACCTTGGTCCATCCATTTATCTGCCCAGTTCGCCATAGATAAGATAATTGGATAAAGCTCAAAGCCTTTATCCGTGAGACGATATTCAAAGCGTTCCTGACGGTCAAAATAAGGCGCTTTCACTAAAATTTCGTATTCAACCAACCGTTTTAAACGATCAGAAAGGACATGACGAGTGACACCTAATGATTTTTGAAAGTCATCAAAACGACGAATTCCCATAAAAGCATTACGTAATATTAGCATCGTCCATCGATCACCAATCACTGATAGCATACGGGCAACTGAACAAGGCTGATCACCGATGTCATCCCATTTCATCTTTATGCTTTCCTCAATATAAAACTGGCCTATTTGCCTTATTATTTATACCCTAAACCACTTAATATGTTATATGCAATATAGAGCTTAGAAATAAGTTTTTAGTATATTTATAAAGCTTATTTTTTAAAATAACAGTCACTAAAAATAGATATAAAATATAATTAATCCATCCGTATGGATTAATTATATTCAGCTTATTTATAAGTTAATTTGAAATAAAGATTCCCTTTAGCACAGTTCCTGATGCTAGTTTTGTATTCGCAGGAATACGGACTAGACAATTGGCTTGCATAAGATTACTCAGCATATGGGACTGCTGCTTGGCCAAACTTTTTACCCTAAGTTGTCCTGCATCAAAATAAGCATACATTCGTAAAAAACGCTCACGTGCATCTTCTTTTAAATCATGCTCTAAAATTGCGGTAAACCATTCTGGTCCCTGTCTATTGCCCTGCAATGCATCAAGCAAAGATTTTCCGTAAATTTGCATTGCGACATATACCGCAGCCGGATTGCCCGGTAAGCCTAACAAATAGCAAGAATGTTGGGTTTGTGAATTATGGTATTCGGCAAAGAATAAAGGTTTACCCGGTTTTTGTTTAACTTTCCAAAAAATTTGTTCAAACCCAACTTCGAAAGCACAGGGCCGAACAAAGTCGTAATCTCCTACCGAAACTCCGCCAGTCGTTATAACAATATCATGGTTGTCTTTTAGTTGATTAAAGTAATGGCTGACCTGCTCTGCTTCATCTGCCACGTGAATCAGCTCGATATCTAAACCATAATCTTCAAACCAAGCTTTTAGTAATGGGCCATTTGCATCAAAGACTTTACCTTCAGCTAGGTCCTCTGCTGTTTCGGCAACTTCATCACCCGTGATCAAAACAGCGACTTTCGGTGCACGATAGACTTCAACGGTTTGCACCCCCGCCATACTTAAAGCAGCCAAACTTCCAATATTTAGAAACTGTCCTGTTTGAGCAAGCAACTGCCCTTGCTGGATTTCCTCTCCGGTAAAGCGGATATCGGCTTGAGGGCGTATATGTTCCGTTAAACAAATTTCTTGGGCCGAAATAACGGATACGATTTCTTGCCGTGCTACATGCGTTGTCCCTTCAGGAATTTTGCCGCCCGTAAATATACGAATTGCCTGACCTTCACCGAGTATGTCGTGACTCTCACTTCCGGCACGAATCTCACCTGTGACTTGGAACTTTTGATTATTTAAATCTTCTGTATGGCTACAAAGTGCATAACCGTCTACCGCACTTTGAGAAAAGCTAGGTAGATTAATTTCAGAGTAAATCTCTTTGGCAAGATAACTACTTAGGCTATTTTTTAGAGTCTTTTGTATAGAGCTTAAGTTTTTAGGCTTATTAATAACTAAATCTAGCGCTTCATCTATACTGATTAATCCATGCTCAGCACCACAACCTGACATTATTCATAGCCTCCCGGATGCGGTAAATCACGGCAAACATCAAAAATATGGACTAAGGCAGGTAAAATAGCAGCCATTGATTCACTTGCTCCACCACGGCTTCCCGGTAACGTCACTACTAACGAACGGTCAATAAACCCTGCTACTCCGCGTGACATAGCAGCGTATGGCGTGCGTTTTTGTCCAAATGAGCGAGCAGCTTCCATTAAGCCATCTAATTTACGTTCTAAAAGAGGCTCTAGCGTATCAACTGTAATGTCACGCTTACCAATTCCTGTCCCACCCACGGTCATAATACAAGCATACGATTTGGTGAGTTCTAGGACCAATTCTTTGAGATCATCTGCTTCATCAGGCAAAATTTGGTAATGGATCGGATCAAATCCAGCTTCAGTTAAAGTTTCAACTACAGATTTTCCGGCCGTATCCGGCTTTCTACCCGCTGCTACGGTATCTGACAATACAATAACCGCAGCCGAAACAGGCTGACGCAATACCCGTTTAAAATGGGATTTTCCGCCTTTTTTCTTAAGTAGTTTACATTGATCCATCCAGAGTTCTTCTGGTTCACAATGAGGCTTTAACATGTCGTAAATGGTTAAACCTGCAAGGCTTGCCGCCATTAAAGCTTCCATTTCTACGCCAGTTGGCCCAATGGTCTCAACGACAGCAATAATTTTTACAAAGTCATGTTCCAATTCATATTCTACATCTGCCCTATAAATCGGTAGCGGATGACATAGTGGAATCAGCTCATCAGTTCGTTTTGCTGCCAAAATTCCTGCAACACGTGCTGTTTTTAGGGCATCACCTTTTTCCGTGTTTCCTTGTCTTAATAGTTCAATACAGGCGGGTGGTGCATATAAAATCGCTTGTGCTTCGGCAACACGATAACTTTCCGGCTTCATTCCTACGTTTTTCATTATTTATCCTAGTGTTACATATTTCAGTATGAGTGCTCATGGCCGGCATGATGATGGTGATGTTTGTGGTCGTGCGGCGCATCCTTACGAATACAACAGCCCTCTACATAATGACTTGTGCCATCTGTAAAGAACTCTTCTTTAAAGACAGGCACTTCATGTTTTACCCGTTCGACTGCTTCCTCACATGCTTGAAAAGCTTCACGGCGATGGGCTGCATACGCAATCGCAATAATGGCTATTTCACCAACATCCAGATATCCAATTCGATGAACCACTCGCACATAAGATACCTGATACTTTTTCTCAATTTCTAGTTCAATTTCACGTATCATTTTTTCTGCAAGCGGTTTATAAGATGTATATTTCAGCGCCTTTACCGCTTTACCTTCGTGGTGATTACGAACCGTACCCATAAAAATATCAATACCGCCACATTCAGGAAAAGATTGAATCGGATCAAAAGTATCTAGACTTAAAGCCTGCTCTTGTATTCTTGCGAACTCTTTCATGATTCATCCTCCAGCAACGGGTGATAATAAAACCAAAGTGCATGGCTCACTTAAGACAGTTTGTCTTGTTATGACATTGTCACCAATTGCACATGCACATTTTTCCATGGCTTTTGTAGATTCCGGATGCAATAAAATAATTTCATCCAATACATCTTTAACCAAACTATGATTAGGACAAACTAACAAAAGATTTTCAGGAAGCAATTTTTCAATTGCACCAAATGCTTCGACTTTAATTTGGATAGATTGTTGCATTTATCCCCCAAGCATATGCATGCTGATTTTACGGGTTTGTTGATGTTGTAAGGCATGGAAACCTTTTGCTTTATGCCAGATATAAGGATGAACCAAATTCTTTAAATTTTGGATATATATACCGTATTCTGGGCTATGTTGTTTGCTTACCAGTACTTGAAGCTGAGGCTTAATATTTAAACCTTGCGGCGCAAATAAACAGTTATATAGTTCGCCTTTTGCGGTAAGTCGTATACGGTCACATTGATGACAAAATGAATGCGTAATTGTGGAAATAATTCCTAAATGGTAGCTATCGTTAATTAGATATTGACGCGCTGGCTCATGTTGCTGCTCGATCACTTGTACCGAATAATAAGGTTGCAATACCTTCAAAATTTCAGCCTCGCTTACCACATCTTTATTTGACCAAAGTGCATCACCATCAAGCGGCATAAACTCGATAAAACGTAAAGGAATATGATGAGCAATTGACCACTTCACCATAGGTAAGATTTGATTATCATTTTTATCTTTCATTAATACGCAGTTAATTTTAAAAGGCAGTCCTGCATCTTTAGCAGCTTGAATACCCTCAAGAACTGGTTCTAACTTTTTCTTAGTGAGCTCTTTAAATTGAATTGAATCAAGACTATCTAAACTAATGTTTAAATCATCTAATCCAGCGTCTTTTAGTTGTTTAGCGTATTTAGCAAGGTAATGACCATTTGTAGTCATCGATATACGTTTTAAACCTAATGCTTTTAAGGCCTGCAAATCACGAACAAAATGAACAATGCCTTGACGCATTAATGGTTCACCACCCGTAATGCGAATACTCTCGATACCTTGCTGCACCATAAAATGACAAAATTGAAAGAGCGCTTCAAAACTAAGCAAGTCCTGTTTATTTAACCATTCTGGATGCTCAGGCATGCAATATACACACTTAAAATTACAGCGTTCAGTTACAGAAATTCGTAACTTACGCTTGATACGCCCATATTGATCTTGCAGAAGGCTTGGCGCATTTTCAGAGTGATATTGTTTCATCATTTGCACTCATATCGAGAACATTTCAAATCTTGCGAGCACCGATTATGAACAATCAAATACAAAAAATTGCATCTTAATAGTGCTTTGTTTTTTAATTGCAAAATTCGTTCCAGCTCTACTTATTTTCCATAATATTTAAATTTTTTATAGACTTTTCATCGCACTACCTTAAGAACAATTAAAAAATAAATCTCGAGTTAGCGCGGTAAAATCTATGTTTTACTTGATTCTATTTCTAACACTTTTCTAGACGGATGGGTACATATTTATGGTACGGCGTTTTCGACAATGGATCACAATGTTCAGCAGAAATAAGTAAGTTTAATTGTGGCCCAATCGGTGCTCCATTTTGAAAGCGCATACCGTAGCCATGTGGCAGTGACACAACACCTCTTCTCATCCCATCATCTAACTCAATAGCTACCTGAATTTCTCCATGCTGTGAGATACATTTAAGCTGCCCTCCTGTATCTACATTTAAGTGCCTTGCGTCTTCGGGATGAATACGCAGTGCACCTTCTGCATCTACTTTTCGCCAAGCAGGGTCACGGTAAATTTGGTTGGCGTTGTAGCTACGTCGTTCACCTGACAAAAGGATGAAAGGAAACTCTTCAACATTAACGTTATGGCTTTTCAAGCTTGCGAGTTCACTTAACATCTCGGGAATTGCAAGACGTATTTTCTTATCTTTATAAGCCACCAGTTTCCAGACTTCGTCATATTCATGTTGCGATAAAACCATACCTGAACGTTGCTTTAATATCTGCTCAAATAGTTTGACTCCTTGTGTTAACGGATTACCTTTATAACCTGCACGGCGTACTGCTTTGGTATGTAAAACAGCATATTGAATAGATAGCGGCAATAAAAAAGCAACTGAATCTGCAGAATTGCCAAGTCGTTTGCCAAGAGTTCGATAAATAATAGAAGCAGCAAAAGGGATATATTTTTTATGTCGTGCCAAGGTAAGTCCTAACGCCGACAAGTATGGTAAGTAGGCAGTTTTTTTCGAGTCGACCGCAGCTATTTTTTCTAAAACTGGGAAACTCTTCGGAATAGCATTCATCGCTTCCAGTAATCGAGTATAAATTTCGGCTTCCGGTAAAGTATTTGCTTGAGCAACCAATACGGGATGACGCAGGTGAAAACCATTCTTAGGAAATTCCAAGTTAAAACCGGTAAATTCCCATTTTTCAAACTGAGTATGAGCAGGCAAAGTATAGTGTGCAAATCTCGCGGTTTCTGTCATCGCAACATCAACTACCACCAACAAATCTAATGCTTTAAATGCTTCCTCAAAAGCTGGTGTATCAGGATAGGTTAATAATGGATTACAACTATCTACAAACACAGCACGAATTCGCTTTTCCGCTGCTTTTAGGATTTCATCGGGTAAAATATTAGGCGGGAAAAACCCGGAAATCGGGAACATTTTATGGTAAACGCTACGTCGATATTTTGGTTTTCTTTCATCCGTATCGGTCAAAATTGGAATAAACATGGTATGCAAATTATTGGTACCCTGTTTTCCAAAGTTCCCTGTCAGCAAGTATAAGAGCTTTTCTAAATAACCATTTAATGTTGTATTCAAAGTATGTTGAATACCTAAATCGATACGTACACAGCCTCTTTTTGCTTTGGCAAACTCTCGAACAACCTGATAAATCAAATCGACAGGTACATCAGCTTTAGCAATATAGTCTTCAATCGGGACATGGTTAAATGCAGCTTTTACGTCTTCAAACCCATGTGTGTGCTGCTCAATAAACGCTGCATCATAAAGCTTTTCTTTAATAATGATCGCAATCATGGCCGACATTAAAAAAGCATCTGTTCCCGGTTTTAGCTGTACGTGAATGTCTGCTTGTTTTGCCGTTTCGGTAACACGCGGGTCGAACACCACCATGGTTCGGTTCGGATCTTTTTTAATATGTTTTAGCGTGTCTCGTGCGTTAGGAATACCATGTGCTTGAAACGGATTTGTTCCAATAAAAAGTACATAATCTGCATGTTCAACATCTTCTGTCGTATGGCAAGCCTGACTACCGAACAGGCGTCCATTGAGCCAGAAATCACCTGTTTTTTCTTGGGCAAGTGAGTTATATGCATAATAACTTTTCATAGCCAATAAAAGTTGTCGGCCATAAGCTGCACCGAGGTGGTTACCCTGACCACCACCGCCAACCGAAGCAAAAGCAGTACCGCCAAATTTATCTCTAATCTGCACTAATCGATCGGCAATTTCTTGTATCGCCACATCCCAACTAATTTCTTGAAATGAGCCATCTGGTTGGCGTTTTAAAGGTGAGGTTAAACGGTCTGCATGTTTCTGGTAATGCTGTAATCTTGCGGCTTTTTGGCAAATGTAACCTTGAGAAAATGGGTGCTCAGGATTACCTTTAATTTTGACAAATTGGTTATCTTTAATTTCTACGCTCAAACCGCAGTTTCTTGAACATAAAATACATGCGGTCACATCTGTTTTACTTTGCTGAGCTGCGTCCATCATTTTTCTGGCTCCGTTTATTTTTATACATCTGGCTAGAATGAAAATAACAAGTTCCAAAATAGAACTTAAATTCTAAACAGTCAATAACTCAAAATTTAAAAAATGATTTCAGATTATCAATGTAAATTTTAAATCGATATGATTGAAGTTCTAATTTGTCGAAAAAATCTCTTTAAATGCTTTAATTTGTTTGTATTGTTGAAGTTCATCTAAAGAATTAATGCTATGGAAAAATAAGTTTTGCTTTTGAAAAATGGCTACTTGTGCGTGTAAAAGTTTGAAGCAATTTTTTAAACTCAATTGTTGCTTGTCAATTTGCTGCTCTAAAACCTCTAGACTGTCACGTTTTAACAAACAAAATGGGTATAAGGCATCTCCGTTAATTGAAACGTAAGCTGCCTGAGCCTGTTTATTTTTGCGAAGAGCGCTATGTAATTTCGCAACGACTTGCGTAGGTATGTAGGTCACATCACAAGGGATAAACAAAACATAATCTGCTTTTACATGTGACCATGCACTTTTCATTCCCATAAGTGGGCCGAAAAAACCGGAAGCATCATCTTGAAAACATTTAATATCAGGCACAATACTTTGATAAATCGAATAATCACGATGACTATTCACCCAAATTTCAGATACAGATGACTTTAATTTTTGATGAATTTTGAGTAGTTGCGTATCTCCATCAAATTGTTGCAACAGCTTATTTAAACCATTCATACGGCGGGCTTGTCCACCCGCGAGAATGACCAAATCAGTTACGGGATATCCCTTATTCACACTTCCACCTCTTGCTGGCAAGCTTTAATCAAGCCTCGGATTTCAGGTAAACATGAACCACAGTTTCCACCTGCTTTTAAACATGCAGTAACCTGTTTTTCATGGGTAATGTTTTGTGTTTTTATCACGTCGATAATTTTATTCTTACCTACTTTAAAACAACTACAAACTAAAGGCCCATCATTATTAGTAGCCGACATTGGCATACCTGCTAGTAAAGCTTTACGGTGCAAGGCGCTCAAACGTTCTCGTTTAAACAAACTTGCTACCCAGTCACGGTCTGGCAATAAATCTGGCGGTGCAATATATAGACTTGCAATTACAATGCCATCTTTCAAAATAATACTATGGCTCAGCTGTGAAGAAATATCTTCTATGCTTAACCATTCAAAGGTTTCATCAGCAAATGGCAAAAAGCTTTTCAGATTCTTTTGAGTATCATGAAAAGTTTGGCGGTCTGCAAGTTCATATCGATTGGTTTTCACCATTTTGACTTTAGTCCACCATGCACAGTGATGTAGCGATTCTTGAATGTGCGAATCGTATCCTTCACGAATATAGAGCACGCCTTGCCAAGTGGTATAGAACGGCTGAATAGTTACAGGCGTATGTTTGAACTCGGGCTCACCTGAAATTGCATCAACTTCTGGATTAACGACTTTACCAATACGGGCGTCGGATGCGACCTGTTCAGTCCAGTGAATCGGTGCAAAAATTTGCCCACGACGGACACCTGATGAGAATGTCACGCGCAGTACACAACTGCCCCATTTCGAACGAACTTCTACCAAGCCTTGATCACGCACACCAAACTTCAATGCATCACTCGGATGAATCTCACAGAATGGTTCAGCACGATGACTGGTTAAATTTGGCGACAAACCAGTACGGGTCATGGTATGCCATTGATCACGAATACGCCCCGTGTTCAAAATGAGCGGATAATCTTCTGAAATTGCATGTACCGGATTAATTGCAACAGTAGGAATCAATTTTGCCTTAGCATTTTTGTGACTAAACTGGCCCTTGCCAAACAGTTGTTGAACAGCTTTAGCGTCTTGGTTTTTATCCCATACTGGCCATTGCACTGGTTGTAGAGCGTCGTACTCAGCAGTACTTAGGTTCATTAAACCTTTTAAGTTGAAATAACGGAACGTATCAGTTTGCTCACGTGTATTGATGTCAGCATTATCTTGTGCTGACAAAGCCGCATGTTCATTAAAAATATCAACAGCACTATTAAAGTCAAAACCTTTAAAGCCTAATTTTTTCGCAACTTGGCTCACTGACCACCAATCCGCTTTTGCTTCACCCGGCGCAGGTAAAAAAGCACGTTGACGTGAAATACGGCGTTCGGAGTTGGTTACTGTACCGTCCTTTTCACCCCAACCTAAAGCTGGAAGTAACACATCGGCGTAAGCCGTAGTATCGGTATCGGCACAGATATCTGACACCACAACCAATTCGCATTTCTCTAAAGCACGTTTCACCTGATCGGCATCTGGTAAACTTACCACCGGATTGGTTGCCATAATCCAGATGGCTTTAATTTTTCCAGCTTCAACAGCACGGAACAAATCAACAGCTTTTAAGCCAGCTTGAGTTGCAATAAATGGGCTGTCCCAAAAGGTTTGCACTACTTTTTGGTGCAAGGGATTATCTAAATCCATATGGGCAGCCAACATATTAGCTAAGCCACCCACTTCTCGACCACCCATGGCATTGGGCTGGCCTGTCATTGAAAATGGTGCAGCACCGAGTTTTCCAATTTTACCTGTTAGTAAGTGGCAATTAATAATGCTGTTGGCTTTATTGACACCCTGACTTGATTGATTCACACCCATTGAAAATAGCGTGATTACCTTTTCAGTCTGCGCAAATTTCTTAAAGAACTGCTGTAATTTGTCTAAAGAAATACCACTGCGTTTGGCAACATAGGCAATATCCGTTTCTTGCTGACTACTTACCAAAACCTCTTGCAAACCTTCAGTATAGGCATCCACAAAGGCCTGATCGGCATGACCATTTTGATATAGATATTGGAATAGTCCGTTAAACAATGCGACATCTTGGCCCGGTAAAATCGGTAAATGTAAATCCGCTTGCTCACAAGTACTGGTAAAACGTGGGTCAATCACCACAACAAACATATCTGGATTGTGGCTTTTAGCCTGCATAATCCGCTGATACAGCACAGGATGGCACCATGCGGTATTGGAACCAACCAAAACCACCATATCTGCATGTTCAAAATCTTCATAACTTGCAGGCACAATATCTTCACCGAAACTACGTTTGTGACCTGCCACTGCAGATGACATGCAAAGGCGTGAGTTGGTATCGATATTTGCAGTGCCTAAATAGCCTTTTACAAACTTGTTCACCACATAATAGTCTTCAGTCAAAAGCTGACCTGAAACATAAAATGCAATGCTGTCACGACCATATTTGTCGATACAAGACTGGAATTTATCGGCAATTTTATTGATTGCTGCATCCCATGTCGTTACAGTCCGATGTGGCTTACGACCAAACATCGGTTGAAGTAGACGTGTTTCTAACCCCAAAGTATCCGCAAGTCGGCTACCTTTAATGCATAAGCGCCCAAAGTTGGAAGGATGCTCAGCATCCCCCTCAACTTGCACCACAGGTCCTTGAGGTTTTTGTTGAACGTTTACACTAACACCACAACCTACACCGCAATATGGACATGTTGTTTTAGTTGTTTTTGCAACATGGTCGGAGCTATCGATTTCAACGCTTGGAATACTATTCATAACTGCTCCTTTCCCTATTTAGCCTGCATTTTTTAATGCAAAATCTCGACCAAATAGCAGCTTATTTCTAAATGAAGAAACAGGAGTTTGATCTGCAATTAACTCTGCATACCACATGCCATCTTCAGTATCTCCAAACAATACTGCACCGATTACCCGGTCGTTTTGAATGATAATACGCTTATAAATCTGGCGTTTTTCATCGTTCAGGATAATGTCTTCATAATCATCTTTCGGTTCAAAATTGCCTGCCGAAAATACATCGACACCACTGACTTTTAACTGAGTCGGTACGGTCGGTGCTTTAAAAGTTAAGCTGCCGTGCTCTGCTAAATGGGTCGCGCAAATAAAAGCTTGGCCCCACAGTGGTTCAACCAAACCGAAAGTTTGACCACGGTGTTCGATACACTCACCCACGGCATAAATACTTGGGTCAAATGTTTGCATGGTGTCATTCACCAATACACCACGGTTACAACGTAATCCTGCACTTTGCGCCAAAGCAATATTCGGACGGATACCTACAGCAAACACCACAAGGTCCGCATCTAACACTGTGCCATCTTTCAAACGGATTTGTTTGACATGACCGTTTTCATCACCAATTAACGCTTCTGTATTGGCTTCGGTAATGATTTGAATGCCTTTTTGCTCAATGCTATGACGAAGTAATTGACTCGCACGCCCATCAAGTTGACGTTCCATAATACGGTCCATCAAATGTAGAACTGTGACATTCATACCACGTTGCTTTAAACCATAGGCAGCTTCTAAACCCAGCAAACCGCCACCAATCACGACTGCATTAGTTTTTGAACCACAATATTCAATCATGGTGTTAACGTCATAAATATCGCGGAAAGTTAACACCCCTTTTAGGTCAACACCTTGAACTGGTGGAATAAATGGTGCTGAGCCTGTTGCCAGAATCAAACGGTCATAATCAACTGTCTGGCCTTTTTCGGTGTAAACCACTTTACGCGGACGATCAATTTTTACGGCTTTATCACCAGCAATAAATTTAATGCCTTTATCGTCGTACCACTTCGGTGGATGCAACATAATGTCTTCAATGGTTTTTTCACCCGATAAAACCGGAGACAACATAATACGGTTATAGTTACCCCATGGTTCTTCACCAATCACCGTAACTTCATAACGATCTGGTGCCATATCGAGTAAATCTTCCAGACAACGCATCCCTGCCAAACCATTTCCGATCAGCACCAGTCTAAGTTTGTCTTGTGATACACCTGTATTGGTAATATAAGTTTTTTGCGGCACCGCGTTGACCCAAACACGGCCATCAACAATTTTGCTCGGATAAACTGCCAATTTTTGGTCTTTATCTTCTAAACAACGGCCCGTAGCTAAACTGAAATGTTGTTTATAAATTGGTGATGCAACGACGCGTTCGCCTTGTAAATCACCAATAATCCCGCGGCTCATCACATTCGCTTGGCTAAACGGATCTTTATTGCTCAGTACATAAACACGTTTTTCATGCCCCACACGGAAGATCGCAACCGCTTGACCGCCCACTAGCGCTCCTGCACCCGTGTTTGGGGTTAAATCATCGAGTGCACAAACGTCAATCCATTGATCATCAGGAAGCATATTTTTGTCTTGTACAATATTCATATAAGTTCTCCTTTATGCTTCAACCATTGGAATGCGGTCTTCTGAACGTTCAGCTTCGGTTAATGGACGGATTTGACCACGTTCAGTTGTAAATTGAATGTGCGGATCATCTTGTTCATTCACTCCTGCATTGATATAGGTCTGGAAGCGTTTACGCACCTCAGGGTTTTCGACAGCTGTACGCCACTCGTCTTGATATGTACCAATAATGTGTTCCATACGGCGCTCAAGCTCGGCAGCTAAACCAAGAGAGTCATCAACGATCACAGATTTAAGGTAGTCTAGACCGCCTTCCATGTTGTCACGCCATACACTGGTACGTTGTAAACGGTCTGCCGTTTGAATGTAGAACATAAAGAAACGGTCGATATAACGAATAAGTGTTTCTTTATCGAGGTCAGATGCGAGTAATTCTGCATGACGCGGTTTCATACCACCGTTACCACATACATAAAGGTTCCAACCCTTTTCAGTGGCAATTACGCCTACATCTTTACCTTGCGCTTCTGCACATTCACGCGTACAGCCAGACACTGCCATTTTCAATTTATGCGGTGAACGCAAACCTTTGTAGCGGTTTTCAAGTTCAATCGCTAAACCAACAGAGTTATCTATCCCGTAACGGCACCAAGTGCTACCCACACAAGATTTCACTGTACGTAACGACTTACCGTAGGCATGACCAGACTCGAAGCCCGCAGCATTTAACTCTTCCCAAATAAATGGAAGTTCATGAACTTGGGCACCAAACATATCAACACGTTGACCACCAGTAATTTTGGTGTACAAGTTATATTTCTTCGCAATTTGGCCAATCGCAATTAAGCCATCCGGAGTGACTTCCCCACCTGCCATACGCGGTACAATGGAATAAGAGCCATCTTTTTGAATATTACCTAAGTAGTAGTCGTTACTGTCTTGCAAGCCTGCATGACTTGGCTTAAGTACGAAATCATTCCAGCAAGATGCCAAAATATTTGCTGCCGCCGGTTTACAAATATCACAACCTAAACCGTGACCATGTTGATGAATCAAATCATCAAATGTCTTAATTTCATGGACACGAACCAAGTGATATAGCTCTTGACGCGAGTACGGAAAGTGTTCGCAAATGTGATTGTTAACAGTCACACCTTGACGTTGTAACTCTGACTTCAATATTTGTGTCACTAATGGTGCACAACCACCACATGCTGTTGCTGCTTTGGTGCATTTCTTTAATGCACCTAAAGAGGTCGAACCATCGCTAATTGCTTGGCAGATGTCTGCTTTTGATACGTTGTTACATGAACAAATGGTCGCGCCGTCTGGCAGCAAATCGACTCCACTACCACCAGATTTTGCTGCTGATTGCTCAAAGCCCGGCATGATTAAACTTTCAGGCACTTCCGGTAAAGCCAAACCATTCAACATCATTTGTAAAAGGTCGTTGTATTCTTTGGCATCACCCACTAAAACCGCGCCAAGCAATTTGGTTTTATCAGCATTTACAACAATCTTTTTATAAACCAGTGCATGTTCATCTGCATAGAAATAGCTTAATGCACCTGGGGTCATGGCATGTGCATCACCGACAGAAGCAACATCAACGCCCATCAACTTCAACTTGGTGCTCATATCTGCGCCAGCGAAGCAATGACACTCTTCATCTAAAATATGTTTTGCTGCAATACGCGCCATGTCATAGCCCGGTGCAACCAAGCCATAAATTTTATTTTGCCAAAGCGCACATTCACCAATGGCATAAATGTTTTGATCAGATGTTTGGCAATAATCATTAATTACAATACCGCCACGCTCACCAATCGCAAGCCCGCTATTTCGCGCTAATTCATCACGTGGGCGGATCCCCGCAGAGAATAAAATCACATCAGTTTCGAGTTCACTACCATCGGCAAACTTCATCACATGAGTGGTATTTACACCAGACTCAATAGACTGAGTCGCTTTTTGTGTATGAACTTTTACACCTAAATCTTCAATTTTACGGCGTAAAACTTTGCCCCCTAAGTCATCAATTTGAACTGCCATCAAACGTGGTGCAAACTCAACAACGTGCGTTTCTAAATCTAAATCACGTAAAGCTTTGGCTGCCTCAAGTCCAAGTAAACCACCGCCAATTACTACACCTGTTTTTGCATTGAGACTCGCTGCACGAATCGCGTCTAAGTCTTCAATAGTACGGTAAACAAAACAGTTTTCACGGTCATTACCCAGAATTGGCGGAACAAATGCATATGAACCAGTCGCCAGCACCAACTTGTCATAGCTAATCACATCACCATGATTGGTTGTTACGGTTTGGGCAGTTGTATCAATCGCCACTGCTTTAGTATTTAAACGTAGGTCGATGCCATACGCATCGGCAAAATCAAAACGTGCTAAAGATAAATCTTTTGCCGATTTCCCTGAGAAGTATTCAGTCAAATGTACGCGGTCATATGCGATACGAGGTTCTTCTGCAAGAATCGTGATTTCCAGTTCATCATCTGCTTTTTCTAAAATGGCTTCGATGAATTTGTGGCCCACCATACCATGACCAATCATTAGCAATTTCATAGTGTTTCTCCTCAAATCACGTTGCTTTTAAGCTGCGTTCTTACGTTCTCAAATAGACATTGTTGTTTTGCCTTGTGCTCTACCGAGAAACGTATCAACATCACAAAGCGTATAGCTGCTTGGAATCCATTTTTTCCACTCGTTGACGACACCCAATGCATAGCAAAGTCATAAAAACAAATAAAAAAAGCGAGCCCCCTCATAGAGAAGGCTCGCATCGCTGGAACTGAAAAATGAGTTAATTCAGATGTAACTTTTTTATGCAATAAAAATAAAGACATAACCTTCACTCCGACTGAACGTAAATTCTTTATGTGTGCAGTTGCACTCACAAATTCGATCAGAACGGACATCGTTGGCCGTCTTTAAAACTTATGGTCGTCTTCGACCTGCAATTAACTAAGCATTTTGCATGCCAATTCTTTTTAAGATTAATATTAATAATTTTTTATTATTATTTTCAAATATTTAAACTAAAACATCTTTTCACCCATAAAGAATATTTAATTTTTTCTGCACTATTGGTGCTCCTCTATATGGTTTAAACAAAAATAAGTTTTGCCACAAAATGAATCGTATTTTTGCACCAATATCGATCACAACAATGCTTTAACATAGTAAAGGACTACTCATGCCTGATTTTTTGTTTAAATTTGGATGGCACTAATCTTGCTTAAAATTTAATAACAAAAAACGCGTCGAATTGGCGCATTTTCTTAGCCTGATTTGCTGAACTTATGCCAAAACTCAAAATAGCTCTTATCGATGATGATCATGCGCGGGCCGACTATATAAAAAACAGTCTGCTTGAAAATGACTTTGAAGTGGTGGCCTGCCTTACTTTGGACCACTTAAATATTTTTCGTCTTGAAGATTTACAAGCCGATGTCATCTTACTCGATATGGATCATCCTCATCGTGACATTATTGAAAGTTGTGTGAGTAGCTATGACCTACCAACTGTTCTATTCACTAAAAATTCAGATAAAGACACCATCAAACAAGCGATAGATGCAGGTGTAACGGCTTATATTGTAGACGGCATAGACCCTGCCCGCTTACATACCATTTTAGAGATTTCAATTGAGCAATATAAAAAACATAAAAAGCTCGAAGGTGACTTAAAAGAAGCTCAAACCAAACTGGCAGATCGTAAAGATGTTGAAAAGGCCAAAGTGCTACTCATGCAACTGCATGGCTTACCTGAAGATACGGCTTTTCAATTACTCAGAAAAAATGCCATGAGCCACCGTATAACGATTGGAGAAATGGCACGGCGTTTACTTGACGCTCAAAAACTATTAAATGATCAACTAAAGGATGAATAAATGAGCAAATTAGAAAAGACTCAATTGCAACTCGGCTATATTCCTTTACTTGATTGCATCGCTTTACTTTGGGCAAAGCAGCAAGGTTTCTTCGAAGAAGTCGATTTAGATGTTACCTTAGTCAAAGAAGCATCATGGGCAAGTCTACGCGACCGTTTAGCTTTTGGTTTATTAGATGCTGCACATTGTTTATCTGCCATGCTACCCGCTGCAGCTGTGGGTGCAGACCAAATTGGTATTGCACTGCAAACCCCTCTTATTTTAAGTAAAAACCGTGCGTTTATTAGCTTAAGCCAAAAATTAACCCATCAACTGGCTATTCAAGAGAATGATAATGCACAAACTACCGCCCAAAAAGTGACGAGCTACATTAAAGAAGATAATGCTCTATCCTTAGCCCATGTATTTAAACATTCAATCCATCATTATTGTTTAAGAGAATGGCTCGCTTTAGCAGATCCTAAAATAGCTCAAACGCTCAAACTCAAGGCACTTCCGCCACCGTATATGGTCGAAGCTTTAGATAACCATGTGATTGATGGTTTTTGTGTGGGAGAGCCGTGGAATACACAAGGAGAACTTTTAGGCTTAAGTAAAATTGTCTGCTCAAGTCAGGACATTATTCCCCATGTAGCTGATAAAGTTCTCGCAGTAACTCAAGAATGGGCCGAACAACACCCTCAAACCTTAGTTGCACTTACGGCGGCAATTATGAAAGCCCAAAAAGAATTGAGTAATTTAAAAGATTTTACACCTGTCTTAAAGTTATTGGTCGAGTTCGGGATTGTCCGATTTCATTGTTCGGAAGAAGTACATGTCGATAAATACTATATGATTCAAAATATTGTTAAGTATTTGGTTAAAGAAAATGCTGCCCCGCAACCTGAAGACTTTTATTGGTTATTTGAACAAATGCAAAAATGGGAAAAGCTTCAATTAGCCCCTGCTCAAATCATAGAACTGAGTGCGCAATGCATTCATCTCGATTGCTACAATCAAGCCAAACTCTAAAAAAACTTAAGCACATTATAAAAAAAAGCTGTCTTTATTAACAAAGACAGCTTGAAAGACCCATAAGACAAATGCGTTATACGCATTACTATATTTAAAGGACTCAACTCATCCATTAAATATAGTTCTTATGCTTCCGATCATAACCAACTAAAACTTATCATTTTCAGACATTTCCATATCAATAACTGACAATTCAGCAGTCTTGCAGCCTTTTTATAATTTCGACGAACAACCTGAACTCCCCTAGATATTAGTCTGTAATTTTGTTAACTTGATTATGTTACAAATTCAAAATATGTATTTGGGATTAATAAATTGGGGGCCAAAGAAATGATGAGAGAAATCTCACACCGCGAAGTTTATGCACTGGTTGATATTAACAATTGTTATGTCAGTTGTGAGCGACTTTTCAACCCTAAACTCAATGATAAACCTGTAGTTGTTTTATCTAACAACGATGGCTGTGTTGTTTCACGTAGCGAAGAAGCAAAACTCTTAGGTATCAAGATGGGAGTACCTTGGTTTCAAATTGAAAAAGATGCTTTAAAAGCTGGTGTTCAAGTTTATTCAAGCAACTACACTTTATATGCCGAGATGTCTCGTCGCTTTTTTGCTGTCCTCGGTGACTTTTTCTCTCCAGATGACTTAGAAGCTTACTCTATAGATGAATGCTTTATTCATCTCACCCCTTACCTTCAGTCTATTGATATATCAGATTACTGCAGTGAGGTGAGAAACACCCTTCTAAAATGGTTAGGCTTACCTTGTTGTATTGGTATTGGATATTCAAAGACACAAGCAAAACTTGCCAATCACTATGCTAAGAAAATTAAAAGTTTTAGGGGAATTTGTAATTTTATCACCTTAGATCCATTAATTATGGAAGATCTCATGCAGCACACATCAGTCAAAGAAGTGTGGGGAATTGGCTATCAATTGGTCAAACAACTACAAAGTTATGAAGTGTACTCCTGCCTAGACTTAACTTTTGCCAATGAACACCATATGGCAAAAGCATTTTCTGTGGTCATGGCACGTACCATTCGTGAGCTAAAAGGCCAATCCTGTATTCAACTTGACGACCCCGCCATTCCGACTAAACGGATTTTAGCATCACGAAGTTTTGCTCAAGCTTTATCCAGTATTGAGATTATTAAACAAGCACTTATTTTTCATCTTAATCGAGCACATCGCCGTTTAATGAAACAGGAACAACTTTGTTCCTGCATTCAGGTCATGCTTTATGAAAAAATCGATAAGCCACCTTATAAAAAAGCCATTTCTCAGGCTATCGGTCTTCACTATGCAACAGATGATTTATGTATACTAACAAAAGCCGCAATGCAGCAAATCGATGTTTTATATAAAGAAAATAAAAGCTACATAAAAATTGGCGTGTTATTTTGTGGTCTACATGCACGTCAGCAACATATTGATGATTTATGGCAGCCTTTAGAACTTATTCATCAAAGACAACAATTGATGGAAACTTTAGGTACAGTCCGTAAGCGTTTTGGTAGTCATTACTTACAAGTCGGCTATCACTCACGTAACCCATCTTGGCAAATGAAACAATGCCATCGCTCAAAAAA
The DNA here is from genome assembly GCF_000582055.1 of Acinetobacter sp. 766875. Taxonomy (NCBI): domain Bacteria; kingdom Pseudomonadati; phylum Pseudomonadota; class Gammaproteobacteria; order Moraxellales; family Moraxellaceae; genus Acinetobacter; species Acinetobacter sp. 766875. The sequence continues at coordinate 62,039 of NZ_JEXX01000009.1, forward strand.
TTACCTAACTCGCTGGAATGAAATGTTAACGATTGAAGATGCTCACGACCTCGTTACACAAAATACATGAACTGTTTTTGTCAATTCGGTTTAAAATAAGCTCCGTTAAATTACTTGAAATTTTGTCATTTTTTAACATTGCTAATTCGTCGCAAAATTTACAATATATAAGCCGAATTTGGTGTACCCTTTCTGCGACAATTAAAAGAAATTATAAAAAACTTGTAGAAACATATGCCATAATAAGCAAACTTTGCAGACATCTTGCAAAGATTATTTGCAACTTTAGAGCTGGAGCAATCTGAATGAGTTCGACCATTTTGGTAATTCATGGACCGAATTTGAATTTGCTGGGAAAACGCGAACCAGAAGTATATGGTCATCTTACCCTAGACAATATCAACCAACAACTTATTGCTCAAGCTGAACAAGCCTCAATTACACTAGATACTTTTCAAAGCAACTGGGAAGGTGCCATTGTTGACCGTATTCATCAGGCACAAACAGAAGGCGTAAAACTTATTATTATTAATCCTGCTGCTCTTACCCATACTTCAGTTGCTTTACGTGATGCCCTACTTGGCGTTGCCATTCCGTTTATTGAAGTACATTTATCAAATGTTCACGCACGTGAAGCGTTTAGACACCACTCTTATTTATCAGACAAAGCAATTGGCGTGATTTGTGGTCTAGGCGCAAAAGGTTACAGCTTTGCTCTCGATTACGCTATTGAAAGAATTCAACCATCTAACCCAAACTAGTTCAGGAATAGTCGCCCATGGATATCCGCAAAATTAAGAAACTCATCGATTTAATGATTGAGTCTGACTTGCAAGCGATTGAAGTTAAAGAAGGTGATCAATCGATCGCTTTAACTCGTCGCAATCCTGTCGTTGCTGCGGCTGGGGTAGCACTTCCGGCAGCTCCTGTTGCTGAAGCACCTGTTGCAAAAACACCACGTGGAGCAGTTGAAACTTCTCCTATGGTTGGTGTGTTTTATGCTGCTCCAAGCCCAGGCGAAGCACCATTTGTTAAAGTAGGTCAAACAGTATCTGCTGGTGAGACTTTGGGTATTATCGAAGCAATGAAAATCATGAACCCGATTGAAGCAACTCAAAGCGGCGTGATTGAAGAAATTTTAGTGAAAAATGGTGAAGTGATCCAATTCGGTCAACCTTTATTCCGTTATCGCGCGTAATACCTCGGGGACAACTATGTTGCAAAAAGTTTTAATTGCAAACCGTGGTGAAATCGCTTTACGAATTACCCGGGCTTGCAAAACATTAGGAATCAAAACTGTCGGTATCTATTCAGATGCTGATAAAGATTTGATGCATTTACGTTTCGTTGATGAAGCAGTATGTATTGGTCCGGGTGCAAGTAGTGACAGCTATTTAAATATCCCGGCAATTATTACTGCTGCAGAAATTACTGGTGCTGATGCAATTCACCCAGGCTATGGCTTTCTTTCAGAAAATGCCGAGTTTGCTGAAATTGTAGAAAGCTCAGGTTTCACATTCATTGGCCCTCGCCCAGAACATATTCGTTTAATGGGTAATAAGGTTTCTGCAATTGTTGCAATGAAAAAAGCTGGTGTACCGACAGTACCTGGTTGTGACCACGCAGTAACTATCCACAATGCTTTAGCTGAAGCGAAAGAAATCGGTTTCCCGCTTATTGTTAAAGCGGCAGCTGGTGGTGGTGGTCGTGGTATGCGTATTGTTGAACGCGTAGATACATTACTTGAGTCAGTTCAAGCAGCTCAACGTGATGCAGAAATGTGGTTCGGCGATGATACCGTGTACATGGAACGCTTCTTACAAAAACCTCGCCATGTCGAAGTTCAAGTTTTAGGTGATGGTAACGGCCATGCGATTCATTTATATGATCGCGACTGCTCATTACAACGTCGTCACCAAAAGGTGTTAGAAGAAGCTCCTGCTCCAAATCTCCCAGAACAAGCACGCGCTGATATTTTACAAGCTTGTGTTAATGCATGTCAGTTAATGCAATATCGTGGTGCTGGTACATTTGAATTCTTGTTCGAAGACGGTGAGTTCTTCTTTATTGAAATGAACACTCGTGTTCAGGTTGAGCACCCTGTAACTGAAATGGTGACTGGTGTTGACATTATTGAACAGCAATTACGTATTGCAGCTGGTTTAGGTTTAGAGCTTCAACAAGAAGATATTGAAGTTCGTGGTCATGCCATTGAATGTCGTATCAATGCCGAAGATCCAACCACTTTCTTACCTTCACCAGGCAAAATTGAAAGTTTTTATGCGCCAGGCGGTGCAGGTATTCGTTTAGATTCTCATATCTATCCTGGATATAGCATTCCCCCTTATTACGATTCAATGATTGCAAAATTGATCTCTCATGGTAAAAATCGTGAAACTTCGCTTGCCCGTATGCGTCAAGCGTTAGACGAAATGATTCTTACAGGAATTAAAACCAATATTCCTTTACATAAAGATCTTATCTTGCAAGATAAAAACTTCTGCGAACAAGCAATGGACATCCATTACCTTGAAAAACACTTGTTGAAAAAAGTGGAAGAAGAAAAGAAAGCTGAAACTGCATAATATGCATAATAAAAAAAGCCTCTTACATAAGAGGCTTTTTTTATTAATTCAAATTTATGGCAACATGCGACGTAGTGTTGCAAAACATTGCTCGCCTTTAGCAGTTGAGCAGAAATTGATGGTATGATCATTTTTCCATTGCACAAAATACTGAGAAACATCACCAGTCTGATCTTGCTGCTGACCAGAACAATCAACTTTATTATTATCAAACTTAATCTGCATCACTAGAGCTGATAACTGCTCTTTAGGGTCATCAGATGGTTGATATTCATAAATACCATATGACCATTCTTCACCGCTTTTAATCACCACATCATTACTACTACGGAAATTATAGTACTCTACACATTTTTTATTATTTGGAATCTCCATTCCCCACAATCCCATAATTTCAGGACGCGTAACAATACGTATAGCGATAGGATTACTAGCAGTGCGTACGGGCTGTTCAGTTGGCTGTTGAGTCACTGTCTCAGCCATAGCAAAACCAGAACAAGCCAATAATAATCCCATAATATAAATATTTTTCATAGATTTATTAATCATTAAACGCATGGGTTTAAGTTAGCACATTTTTTTAGAAAAACATTGTTTCATAACCATATAAAAACAATATTTTTCAACCGTAACGAACCGATACTTCTCATCAAACAATTTTTATCTTTAACTACTCATCCCTAACAATTTTTAGCAACATTTGACTTAAGAAGCTAGCTTTTCAATCTGTTTTGGTAGCCAAAATACAAAGCACAAACCTAGAAGCACTACTAATGCAGCAATCATAAAAATATGCTCACCAGTAAGAATTTTCCAATAATGACCAGCCAGAATACTTCCAAAGGCAACCCCAAGTCCCCACATGGTGCTATAAAAAGCCTGACCTCGACCTTGCTGCCCTATTGAAAAGTTCTGAAAAATGAGACGCATTGCAATAAGATGAAACAAGCCAAAACTAAAAGCATGTAAGCACTGTGCAAATAACTGACCTATAAAATAATGAGAGAAGAGAGCCACCAACAACCAGCGTATGCTTGTTAAAACTAAGCACATGGCAACAAGACTACGCCACGAAAAATATTTAAAAAACGTAGCGGCATATGCAAACATCACAATTTCAGCAATCACTCCCATTGCCCATAAAAAGCCAATTTCAGTGGTACTGTAATTTAAAGATTTTAGAAAATTGCTATAAAAACTATAAAAAGGGGCATGTGAAAAAAGAAGAATAAATTCAATAGTAAAAAAAGCAGCAACTTCTGGACGCTTTAACACAGGCAATAAAGGTTCTAAATGCTTTTGTGAAGTAGGAGCCCCTTCTGGTTCACGAATCGTAAAAGCCCAAATAAATGCAAGGGATGCTATTATGAGTAATAAAATAGGCAACATAGAGATTGGAATAATTTCTAAAATTGCACCTATGGTAAACACACCTACAATAAAACCGACCGATCCCCATTTTCGAATTTTTCCATAAAGTTTTGCCCTTTGGTCGCCCAACCAAAATAAGGTTACCCCTTCAAACTGAGCCAAAATTGCATTTTGGAAAAAGCTAAAAATAAGCATAAGTAAAGCGACAGATTGAAATGTATTGGGAACTATAAAGATAGCCAACCATATACAAGCTTCCATCCAAGTTGCGAGCCTCACCAAAAGCATTCTTTTACCAGATTTATCTGCGATCCAACCCCAAACTAAAGGCGCAAAGAATCGCGTTACAATAGCAATAGATGATAAGATACCTATCTGCTGATAATTAAACCCTTGATCTTGAAGATATAAATTCCAGTACGGCATGAATGTGCCAACGATGGAATAGTAAAAAAAGTAGAATCCTGACAGTCTAGCTGTAATTGTTAATGGTTGCATTCGGTTGCTTTATCTTGCATTTTCAAATAGTTAATCATAATTAAAGTTGCATCCGCTTGTACCACAATGCTGTATTTTGCAATTCAACAGTCTACAAATCAGTCTACAAATTTAATTTTCAATTAATTTAAAAAAATTTGTAGACTGCATGCTTTTTAAGCAAAACATATCCAACTTTCAAACCTGAGTAATTCTATCATTTTGAATAGTTTATAAATGAATTATTATCGATTCTTAGTTGATAGTTGTTTTTTATTAAGAATGAGTGAAGAACTTATGAAAGATTGGGTTTACTTCTACATTGAGCATACTATTAAATATGGTAAGCCGTATCGACAAAGAAGGAATTAAATATAAGAAGTGCGGCGTAGTGCTGACATGTTTAGAGCCAAAGTCTGGCCATACTTATGACCTATTAACTGACTTTAAACAAATAGAGAAAAAGGAATGTTTAATGCAGGCTATGGATGGTATCCATAGTAAATTTGGAAAGAAAAAACTCGGTATAAGTACGTGTTATGTGCCAGGTCGCAACTGGTCTATGTCACGGGATAAATTAAGCAGAAATCCTTTTTTGTGGGACGAACTGTTGACTATTAATAACTAGGGTGTGTTGACACTTTTCGCTTAAAAAAAATAGCGAAGTAGTAAAATCAAATCACCAAACCCAATTTTACTATTCGCTATGCCTCGTACCATGCTGACAGATCAACACTGGCAAAAGTTGAAAGTTATTCTGCGTAATTTATCCATTCACCACAACTCAAATTTACGCAATTTTATTGAAGCTATTCTCTATAGAATTAGAACAGGCTGTTCGTGGCGAGATATTCCTTCTTGTTTTGGTCATTCAAACTCTATTTTCAAACGTTTTAATCGTTGGTCAAGCAGCGGTAAGTTACTTAGATTATTCAAATTAATAGCCTCATGCCCCGATATGGAGTGGATTTTTATTGATGGCTCTCATGTATGTGCTCATCAACATTCTGCCGGCATAGCGAATCAATCTATTTCTAAAAGTGTAGGAGGAAACTCCTCAAAAATACATTTGATTGTTGATGCACATGGCAATCCTATTGATTTCATGATTACCGATGGAACCACACATGATGTTAAAGTTGCGCCTGATTTAATATCAACATTAGATTTAAAAGAGACAAAAGTGGTATGCGCAGATAAAGGCTATGATTCAGAACCACTGCGTGAACAGATCAGGAAAACAGGGACTAAAGCGAATATACCAAAGAAAACGAATAGCCAATCGAACAATGACCATATGGACTGGTATTTATATAAAATCAGGCATTTAGTTGAAAATATGTTTTGTAGATTAAAGCAATTTAGAGGAATAGCTACTCGATATGAAAAGCTCAAAAGAAATTATCAAAGTTCTGTTGCCTTAGCCTGTATATTTTTATGGCTACCTTTATAGGGTTAATTATGAACAGTAAGTGTCAACAGACCCTAGTTTTTGATGAAGAAAATTGAAAAATAAAAACAGGTGATTTGATCTGTCTTGATTAAAGAATAAAAAGCGCCTAGAAGGCACTTTTTATTCTTTAAGTAAATTTACGGCGTTAGAATGACTTTACGACAGTCTTCTTCCTTTTTATCAAAAATACGGTAACCTTCCGCAGCATCTTCCAGTTTCATGCGATGGGTAATAATCACATCCGGAGACAGATCTCCATTTTCGATATGTTCGAGTAACTGCGGCAAGTATTTATGCACATGGGTTTGTCCCATTTTAAAAGTTAAACCTTTGTCAAAGGCATCACCAAACAGGAAGCCATGAATTGGACCTGCATAAACCCCAGGTACACTCACCACACCGCCGCGTCGGACTGCTGCAATACATTGTCTTAGTGCTGAACCACTCGAACCTTCTAATTTCAGGTTGGTCATTACTGTTTCCAGAACACTCCCTTTGGCTTCGAAACCAACGGCATCAATAACTGCATCAACACCACGATAACCTGCTGTATTTTGAATAATAAATTCAGCTGCATCGACTTCATCAAAGTTGACCGGAATGACCCCATAGGTTTGATGAGCAAATCGCAAGCGATAAGGGTGATGGTCGACCATGAAGATCTGTTCGGCACCGAGCATCCGTGCACAAGCTGCAGATAACAGACCGACTGGACCAGCACCATAAATTGCCACTGTAGAACCACGGGTGACTTGAGCATTGGTTACTGCCTGCCAGGCTGTTGGCAGAATATCGGTCAGGAATAATACTTTTTCATCAGGCAAGGAGCCGGGAACCTTAAACGGTCCAACATTGCCTTTGGGAATCCGCACATATTCAGCCTGACCACCCGGAACACCACCATACAGGTGGCTAAAGCCAAACAAGGCCGCTCCTGGTGGAATCTGTTTTTTATTGAGAATTGCACCACGACCCGTATTGGTATTTTCACAGGCAGCCATCAGTTCATGTTCACAGAAAAAACAGTGACCGCATGCAATGACAAAGGGAATGATCACCCGGTCACCTTTTTTGACTTCTGTCACTGCAGGGCCGACTTCTTCTACAACTCCCATAAATTCATGGCCGAAAATATCACCGTCTTCAGTGGCGGGGATTTTACCCCGGGATAGATGTAGGTCTGAGCCACAGATGGCAGTGGCTGTCACCCTTAAAATAACGTCATCTGGTTCCTGAATCACTGGATCTGGAACAGATTCAACTCGTACATCCCGAGCACCATGATAGGTAAGAGCACGCATGCGGATTTCCTCTCTAGTTCAACATAAATAGTCTCAAATAAGGCTGCTGATTATTAAAAAGCCTTTTTATTAGAGCCTTATAACCTGACCTAGAGCTGTAAATTAATGTATGAAATAAGGAAGCCGAGTGTTTAAAAAATAAACTTATATAGTACTTGCGTAATTCACTACAAAATATGTCAAAAATCGAGTAAATGATTAGGGTCTGTTGAGAGGTTCCTTATTTTGTACCTTATATTTACGTAACGGATGAAGATTTAGAATAGTTTTATCTTCCTACCAAAATACCAATCACTGGAATACATTAATAAACTAATTAAAAAGAAGATTTTTTAAATTTAACTTATGATGAACTCGTCGAGATTATTAGTAAGGCTCGGATGACGGGTCTACAGATGATTTCTATTTTAGGAACAGTTGGTGATTAATGAAACATAGGAAAGTAACTTTATCAGCAGTTTTATTATGGGGCGTAGTTGCTTATGCACTTGCACTTCTTACATATTGTACAATGAAGAGTGTATTAAGTGCTTCAGCAGATAATATTTCTGCTTTTGGCTCTATTCTTGGCGCATGTGCTGCTTTTTTTGCAGTATTTGTAGCTGCATATTTATTTAATGACTGGAAGGAACAACATAATAAACAGGTCCAAAACGATTTTGCTTTAAAGACATATAATCAATTTAAAAAATTTGAATTAGCTTTATTTAAAGCTAATGATACTTTTTCAAACTTATCAAATATTATTGATTGGAATAATGAAATTGATTTGCCACTCGATGACTCAAAGGTAAAAGAAAGCCAAAATGAAATGAATTTGATGTTTTCACAAGTACATGAAGCTGAATATGAATTTAAGAACTTCATGAGTCAATTGGTTGACTATTGCGTAGTTACCAATCAAGGAGATAATTTTTTAATAATTCAAAAAGACTTATATAGACAATTTTTTAAATTTTATAACAATGAAGATGAACTTTCATACTCTTCATATAATCAATTCTGGAAAAATTATAGTTACTTATTTGATGAGTACTTATCATTAAGAACAAATACTTATGAAAAAGTTATAAAAGATATTTTAGATAAATTGCAAGAACACTTAAATTGACAATGCCATCTTTAATTTTTAATAAAAAATGCGAATAATTTTGCTCAAAATCAGCAAAAAGTTGAATAAAATGAGCAAATATTTTCTCAATCAAGCCCTCCTTAGAGGGCTTTCACACAAATGCCTACATTTACATTGTTATTGATCGTATGAGCTGTGCATCCTGAAAATAGAATGCACAGCAGTGTGATTGTGAAAGCTATCTTTGAACGTCTGTATTGAAAGAAAGTCATATAACAATCCGATTTGCGATCCAGCCATAAAAGAATTGCTCTTGGCTTTTATTACGCTCACAAATCTCAATATAGCGCTGACCCTGCATAATGTTCAGAACTCGAACTAAAACTTTTTCTCCTTCTTTCCCGCGTTTGACCAAATAAGTTTTGAGTGCATTAAAGGTTGCTGGACCATAAATTCCATCTACAGATAAATCTGGCCACCCTGCTTTACCATTATTATTTAGGAGATTCAAAGCACGTTGTAAAAGAGGTTTTGCAAATTCGGTACCGCAATTCACACCAGTGTCTAGAAGCTCTTCAGCTACAGCAGAAGAAATAATATTCACCTGATCAAAACGTGGGGCTGTCCAATAGTTTTTGCGATAAATTGCTTTGGCCACTTCAAGAGGCAAATCTTTCATATTGCCCTTATAGCCGTTTTCACGTGCTACAGCTTCAGTAATACCGTATTTGGTTGCACCGCCCCGATCTGCTGGGTTATTTACGTACTCGCCCTCACGCTTAATTAATTCATCAAGATATTTTTCAATGTTCATTTCGGTTTCCTTCAGATATAAAAAAACCGCCCGAAGGCGGCATTAACTGTTTGAAATATCGTTTTTGGCTTTCTTAACTTCTTTAAGTACCTCAATAATGGTCTTACCTTCCTGTTTGTTAATGAAGTTAAAGATCCAGCGGACTAAAGCCCAACCGGGTAAACCACAAACAAAGAAGAATCCACCAAGTGCAATCATCCCCCATATATCAGTAACCCATTCATGAAGCCCCCACTTCACGATAATGAATGAACCGCCAGCAAGGCTTGATACAACCGTACAGATCAAACCTACAGCCCACTCTTGTGGTGAACGTGGCATACGTGTCATTAATACAACTGCTGCAACCAAGCCGACCGCTAAAGCCACCACAATTGCAACACCATAAAATTTTAATAGTGCTGTAAAACCGCTTGTAGAAACTGGTTCCATGCCTTTTACTCCAGAATTAGGCAATAAAAAAGCACCCATTTGGGTGCCGTGTTTTAGTTAAAATCAAACTTCTAAAGTCGCCTGTGTCACTCTCGCCGAGTAGTTCCATGATGTAGGTTTCCAGACATCACGCGCCGCAACCCGAATGTAATAGGTTGTGGTCGAATCCAGATTTCCAATTGTGCAGGCATTCTCGGTACCGGTCCAACTCGCTGCCAGCGTTTCCGGATCAAAGCTGGCATTTTTACTGATCCACACTTGGTAATCTTTCAAGTCTGGTACTTCACTTGGTATCCATGTCACCGTGATTGAGTTGGATGTAGTTGATGTATAGACGTTAGTCAAGATCGGTGGCACTGGGTTGCTGATATTCAGATCTGTAAAAGTACTTGTACTGTTGGCTGTTTTACTGGCAACACGAACGGTATAGTTTCTCTGTATTCCATCTACCTTAGCCTCGTCCATGGAATAACTATAATCAGTACTGGTTGTTTCAACAGTTCTGAGTAATTGACTACCAGATAAGATTTGCACCACATAACTTTCCGCACCATATGCAGGTTGCCACTGCACTTTAAATGACATTCCAACAAATGGCGACTGCAGTGATAAACCCTTCACACCAGATGGACGCCCACCATTTAAAGTATGGCTATAAGCTGTGACTTCATCTAAAGTTTGTTCTTTCTGCTGCAGACCATTGAAGCTGGTGAATTTGAGATAGATGGTTTTATCAATCAGATTCGAATTGAATTCATGCTGAAAGATCGCTTTATCTATTCGAACAAAGGATTCACCGGCATTATGCGCTAAAGCATCATCAAACCGTCCACGTAACACACCTCCAAGCGTATACAAGCCAGATCCATTTAAAGTTGCATCGACATAGCTGACATATTCATCACCGACTCTGCAGAGAGTAGTATTCACCTGAGCATCTTCAGACGTTCCACTAAAAATCTGACTGGATGTATTTAGCTGGACTTGCATTGCAGTTGCACTGGAATTAATTGCAGCAACTAACTGGCCATAGCGTGCAGATCCGTAAATTGTTCCAATCATTTCATACGTTGTATTGTCCAGACTCGCCCAGACATTACAGCCGCCCCAGTTACTTCCGCCTGATGCTGCTACCCATACCTGATTTTTACCATCCGTCAGATCGAGCGGCGGTTCAAAGATTACCGGCGCATTAACATTACCTGGTTCCTCGTTACCCCCCTGATATCCGTTTGATGCCTGTAAGTCGTATTCAACGGCTGAGCGTGAACCTAAGGCCAGTTCTTCTGCAGTCACTGTGAGTAATCCGTCCTGATCCTCCTCGATACGCGTGATACGCACGGGAAAGCGATCTAAACCCAAAGACTCATCTGTCAGCGTCACGATATCCATCGGCTCGAGTCGGCAGTACTTCCAGCCAAGATCAAACTCATACTCATTGCGCACGTAAAGTTTGCGCTGCAGCAATAATTGCACAGCATGTCGGGCAATCTTCGGCTCACAGAAAAAGTCGTACTTCACTGGATCCTGAGTGCGTAGTCCAAACATTTCAATGTTTGCTTGGTCTTTCGCTTCGACCGTCTCGGTATTGTATTGATTGAAGCGATTCACGTACTCAATCTGACAGTGATTAAATGCATCCGTATCACGGCTACGCTTCACGCGAACGGGCTGATCATCACCAATGAAGTCATCATCTGTTAAATGATAGGCTGGTGTGAGATCCGGTGTAAACGTGACTCCATTTCCCGATACCGCAGTGTCACCATAAGATCTAATTTTTAAGCCATCCGGGCTGGGTACGATTGCACAATTTACCGACTCAACAATTTCATTAATGATCTCATGCGCTGCACGCTGTTCGGTCAGTGCAGGACTGATAAATAAGCCGGTGGCTGTACAGTAACGGCGAAACTCTGAGAGATCCGCCACATTCAAATTAGGTGCAGCACCATAGCGTGGATGACTAATTAGATCCTCAACAACGTCGGCCGGATTAGCATCATGAATCGTATCTGAAAACGTAATGTCGCTAATCACTTCAAAGTTATGATTCGATAATGATGCACTACCACCTAAGTCATAATTTGCACACGCGATATAGCCGAGAAATGGATAGTGTACTGCCTGATCAGGATGCATTGACGCCAGATAACCCCACACTGGGTTATGATCACCGTCGAAGAGTTCAAATCCGAGTTGATCAATTGGCTTGAGCTGCACACCGCCTTCAGTTTTTGGAACAATCTGCTCCTTATCTCGCCAGATATTGCCAATATCGCGTATTTTGGTTTCGCATAAACCCAGCATTAACGATGCGCTGTATGTATACGTTGTATTGCTTGTTTTCGTTTTACCGCCCTTACCTCCCGACTTGGTTGTCGTAGTATGCGCAGTCGATGAGAAATCGCCATACCAGAACATATTCGCAGCCAACCGGTTTTTGCCGTAGACCAGTGGCTGGCATAGTCCATATGCAGATTGCTGAACACGCATAGAGTTGATGCGGTTGTCTGATGTACTGATTGTTGTACTACCAAAGATTCCACCCATTATTTTTTCAGCCTCTTCATACGAAAAAACCCGGCGATTCGCCGGGCTAAACTTCCTTTGGTACCATCTTGAAGAATGACTCCCAGATGGATATATGAATGAATGATTGTTGGCCATTCAACGACAATTGCGCCATGGCTGACACATTTGCCAATTTTATAAAGCACAATATCCCCCGGCTCTGGTGGCCCGTCCACTTCAAAGCAGACACTCCTGATATGCTCAAGATAGCGCTCACCCATCTGATGCATATGCCAGTCTGGCGGATACGGACGCGGATCTAAATGGTCCATGAGTCCAACTTTTTCATAGACCTCACAGATCAGCGTACCGCAATCCACACCCACGCCTTTGACACGGCCTTGGTGGTGATATGGGGTGCCGAGCCAAGTCAGTGCTTCTTGAACAGCGAGCTGGTTTTTCTGCATAGACTCCCCTAAATTTTGGTAATAAAAAAACCGCTAAATGCGGCCTTTTATATCATCTTGGTTTCAGACAACGCTTCAGGCTTCGGGCGCTCAGCTTCGTACTGCTCTTCTGAAATGAACTCGACGTTGTGAATTGTCGAAAGTGTATTTGTGTCAGATAGCTCACCCATTGTGATGACAGCACCAGTGTCTTTATCTATAACTTTGTAGAACTGCCCATCTGTAATTGTATAATCAGTCATTATACTTGTCCTCCATCTGTAATTGTCCAACCTGCACTTACTAAATTTGCTCTAGCACTCGAAGATACAGAAGAATATTTTGATAAACCCATGCCCAATAATCTAGGTTTAATTCTTGATGCCCACTGGTTTCTTCTTGTCGTATTTACATCTAGCCATAAAGCGTTCAAGAAATCATCATAATAGGATGTTCTATATGCCTTACCCTCCATGAAAGAATCCAAAGATACCTCTACGTTGAACTTAGGACACCATGCTGCTAGTGGCTGATCAAACGCCGTTGCATATGCAAACATTCTCCACATGTCCAAACACGCAGACACGTTCCATGATTCCACAGGCTGATTAAATGACAAAGCTTCTTCAAAGAACTGCGCAAGATCCGTACACACAGATACATCCAAAGCTGCCACTGGCTTATTGAACGACTTGGCTTGGTGCATGAACATCCTTAATGCTGTGCATTTAGAGAAGTTGAGGTTCTCGATGGTCTGATTGAAGGATTCAGCCCCCATGAACATTTGACTAGCCGTCACAACAGATCTTGTATCCCAGTTACTTAGTGGCTGATTAAACGACTTAGCGTACTTGAATAAGCCATCCATGTATTCGACCTTTTGAACATTCCAGTCGTTCAGGTCCTGATTAAACGCATGGGCGTTTTCGAACATATACGATATATTTGTGGCAGAAGACGTGTCCCAGTTGCCAATAGGCTGATTAAAAGACTTGGCCCAGCCGAACATAGATGAAAAATCAGATACCTTAGAGGTATTCCATTTATCCAAAGGCTGGTTGAAATCAACACAATTCGCGAACATCCCTGCAAATGCAACGGCTGATTCCGTTACCCATGAATTTAGGGGCTGATTGAATGGAGTCCCTTGAAACATAGAAGAAAACTCAGTTATTTTCCTAACATCCCACAAGCTCAAATCCTGATTGAAATTAGGGGAATTATGAAACATACTTACGGCATATACTACGTCAGACATGTCCCAGCCTGATAAATCATATGCCACAAATTGGTTCCAAAACATCTTAGCCATACTGTTAATAGTATACGGTCTTCTAGAGTAATCGATCTTCATCTGATCTGGTTTGTTTCCGCCACAGAGAGATGTATCGGTAAGATAATTGTTGAACATCAACTGACAACTTTTCAGACCATCATCGATTTTTATTTTAAAATAACATACTATTTGTCTAGGTAAAGTTAACTCAGTAGTATCAATCGCGATAGGGTTCTCTGGAACTACCAGTCTATCTGGAACATTTGCGGCCCATGCGACGAATTTGCCTCCGTTTATGGTGATAGGGTTTTCAGCATGTGAAAGGCCCCATGTCCAGAGTTCAACCTCGTCGGCTCCGTTAGTTCTGCGATAAATCGCAATATTGCACTTGCCTAATTTAGGGAATACTTTAGATCTAGTATTGATAGATCCGTCTGTTTTAAGTAAAAGAGTATTTGACATATCTCACCTGATTAATTGATTAACCATACCGTATCTAGGTAGTTGATTCTGGCATCGATATACCTATATGCCTGCTCTAGATCTGGATAATTACTATTGCCGAAGATCGGTGTTACCCCCCATTTGGCTTTATCTTTCGAATAGATGTCTCTGGGGATATTTCGGGCTACTTCCACATAATGCTTAACTACCGCATATGTAGATATGTCTCCGCTTTTTCTTAACTTTGTGTAAAGCTCACGGATTTGAGGCAGATATACTTGTCTAAATCTAGGCCAGATATCACCACTGACAATGAAACCTGTTTGAGTGGCTCCCGCGTTTTCGCCAGTAAACCAGTTTAAAGTCCAGTCCAAATCGTAAGGCAGAATAGACCAATGGATATTGTCCCATGTCATGATATTGTAGTTATTGCCATTGATATCCCAATGCCCAACTAATTCAGCAAAGATGTAAAATATCAACCAGTGAGGTAAAACCAAAACAGAAGCGTGGTTTTGATAATTACTATCTAAGTCCTTAGTAAAGTTGAAAAGTCTTTCGATCGAGGTTTGTACCGCAGCAAATTTACTGGGTACAGGCCCTTGGTCTTCATATCCTGACATTTTAGGAGACTTTATTTCCCAGTCATGTGGATCAAAACTTTGACTCAAGTGTGCATCATATGTTGCACTATCTAAAAAGATATGGTTCAAATCAGCATTGTTAAGTGCGTAATTTTGTCTAGTTTTCTTTAATCTTAAGGTATATAGACCATAAAACTGATTATTTAAATAGACAACACAAGGTATTCCGTGAGGATAGTACTTTGCATCAGCTGTGTATTCTGCATCTGCTTTCCTATCAGTATTTGCTTGATAAATAATATTATTTACTTTGCAGTAAGGATAATCCAGTTTTCTTACAAGGCTATTCCAAAATCTGTAGCCACCTTGGTCGCGGAAATGGGTAGGGTCCCTGTAGAATCCCTTTAAGTGAAAAGAGTCAGTGGCGATCATGCTACCTACTTTGACCTTGAGCGATTCCATATCTGAATTAAAAAGATCCAATGTGTAGTTTTTCTTATAGTCGTATGCTGACCCTTGACCTTGGACCGTTACTTCCATGTTTGATTTGAAAAATGTCTGAGAGTTAGATGGGTCACTAAACGAACACACACCCGATACAGTTGTCTCGCCTAAATCGGTAGGCGGCTGGCCCACCATAGTGAAATCGATCCTGTAAAAACTCAATTCAGGGATGGCGATTTCGGTTTGCTCGATCACTTCGTCTGATGATTCCGAGCTGCTACCGAAAGGAGTAACTACTTCATCTGCTATGATTTTTGTGAAATACCACTCACCTTTAGAATTCAAAGAGGCAAGCATGTTTCCTGTATTATCGGAAACTGCAAGAACCGTGTCTCCACCAACCTCACTTGTAGATTCGATATTCAAATCAATATTTGAAAGATCAAATGAACCTCTTACCGTTCCATCTCTTCCAATTGAGAATAAAACATTATCCAAAGCATCTGAAATGATGAATAAGTCATCTGGGGTTGAGGAAATTGTATAAGGATTATTCGAGGTTTCTACTTTTGTTAAATTTGCGCCATCCCAAACATAAAGCCCTGCATCGTCTCCCCGAGCAATACGTACGGTAGAATTAGCAGGTACATTTATTTTATCTGCATCAAATAAGGCCATTGTTGCATAGCTATAGTTGCCACCTTGCGCCTCGACTAAATCAAGTGACATTTGACGAATATGATTGAGCAAAACGGTTAATGCATTTTTAAACTGTGATTCGGTGATAGTGTTCCCGATAAAATCGTAATCGCTCGGTACAGTCATTGGGTTACCCTCAAGAACAAAAAACCCCGCGAATGCGAGGCTTAGAAAGTTAAATTTGATTAAACGGATGTTTCAGGGATTGGTATAAAAGGCGCGCCGCGGAAACGGGAAAAGTTATTGAAGCGGTTCTGGCAAGTTTCCAGACGCTTGTCGCAACCCGGATAAACCTTGATTCTCTGCCCCACCTCAGGATTTTCAAGTAATGGCAATGTAAGAAGCAGCACATCGAGCTCATGCAGACGAATCGTTCGTTTAAGACCTTTATTACCACCCTCTAAAAATTCGATCACTCCTTGGGTAAACCATCCTTGCGGCTGGTTAATGTCACACAAGATTCGTGATGCAGTACTGTCTGTTGCGACGGTAGTCTCAAATGCATAATTTGCACGGTCTAAACCACAGGCGTGATCAAACAGTGTATTGCTGCAGCTCGGCTGGTATAAATTACGCGGCATCTGCACGTTCAATTCATCCAGATCTGATGCAACACTGGCGTGAATCGTATTGCGATCGAACTCAGGTTCAATAATCCGGCCTTCAAACAACTTGATTGTTCCCGCACTGGTATCCGTAGGTGTGGATGCATCCATAAAAATACGTTCAAGCTTGAAACGTGCACCGTCCATTTGACCATTGTGAAAGGCTTGGACAATAGGAATTCCACCAATAGTATTTTCATCCAATGCATTGATCGTAATAGACAGGTTATCAACCTCAATACCAATCGAAAGACTAATCCCTTCTCTCTGGATGATTTCGCCACTTGAAAAATAAGTATAGCCTTCCACAATCAAATCGAAGTCATAACTAGTCGCTCTTATAACATCACCTTGAATGGTAGTAATTGTATAAAGATCTGCCGTAATGAATTGATTTGCATCTAATAACGCAATAAGTTTATCTGAAGCTGCTCTCATACCTTATTTCCTAATGACCCAATCATTTCGACTTTTCCAGCTTTCCAAAGCTTAGACATAAAATTGGTATATTGCTGTTCATCATCAGCAAAACGACATCGATAGTAAAAGGTACCAGTTACAGTAATAGATTCTCCTTCTAATAGTGGAATCGATAGCTGCAACATACCATTATTTGTAATAACAAATTGAAGTAACCACATTTGACTTTCAGGATCTGACCACATCGGTTTTGATGCATTCTCACTCCACATCAACGGATCTTCACTCTGTTCCGCTTGGGTATGTTGTAAAGGGATCTGAGTGGTATTGATCTGCTTATAAAGCTGGAATGACGTTTGAACCCCATCGCCTACAAACGTGCACTGAAATTCATTGTCCTCAGGCATCTTGAAAAGAAATGAATCAAATGAGCCACGGCGCTCTAGAAAGAAACCTTCAAGTTGCTGTAATTCATTACGCCCCTTGCTCTCCCGAAGGAATGCAAAGGACATGCTGATCTGATATTTAGGTACTGCCTGATAACTAGCCCTTAGTTCTCGACCATTTACTGATTGCATGATCTTGGTATTGAACATGGGGGTTTTAGTTAGATCCCACTCTAGACCCGGCAGTTCAGGAAACAATACGTCTGACATGAATCCTCCTTATTTACCGTTTTTACCAAATCCACGGGCATAACTTTGCAAACCACTAGCAACTGCACGACCATTGCTCTTCAAGAGCCGTTGAATACTCTTGGCATCAATTGCACTAATATTAATGGTTGCTCCCGCACCTCCACCTTCAGCAACTGCAGCAGCTCCAAAGCTTGCTCCATTACGCAAAGCTTTACCCATTTCACGAATGGTATTCGCATGTTGGGAAGGTAAAACCATTTCATCTTCATGTAGCTGGGTAACCGGATTCACACCTGATGGAATGTCGTAACCGCCTCGAGCAGATTTAATCTTGCCCGCAAGACCAGCCACTAAACCAAACGCAGCTGCACCGGCACCAACGGCAAGAATTGGACCGACATATGGAATTGCAACCATGGCTTTAAAAGCTCCGGCCATTGCCTCCCATGCAGACATCATGATGCCTTTGATAGCTTCAGCTGCTTTTAAACCTAAACGTGCTAAACCACCTGCTGCTGTAACGCTGGTACGTGTTGCTTCACCTGCAATGGTTGCCCCTGTTTGAGCAGCTTGGCCAGAAGCTTCTGCTGCTGTTTCAGCACCGACAAAGCCAAGTTTACGAGCCAATTTAATAGCTTGAATTCTTAGCCATCCTTGCAACTCTTTAGTAGCTGTTTGCAAGGCAAATGCTCCCATATCAGCAAGCACTGCTTTAGTGGCATTACTCCAAGTCAAGGTGCCATTCATAAGGGACTGAATGCCTTGATCCCAAAGGTTGGCAAGACGAGAAGTAAAGCCACCAAACTTAGCCTCAAAGTCTTTCATTTCCGCATCACTGATTAAGCCCATAGACTTAGTGTCAGCAACTTTCTGGTCTGTCTCTAAATCAGAAATGTTGTTGGTGATTTGGTTTTGGTTACCTTGTTTGCCTGTAATGTTGGTCTGCTCATTTTCCAAAGCTAAACGCTCTAAAAGACCTTGCCGCTTAATTTCGCGTAACTGATCTTCTAGCTGTTTTTCCAACTGAACTTTACGGACATTTGAAATTTTCTTGGCATCAAACTCAGCCTGAATTCGTGCCGCTTCAATTTCATATAGGCGTTGTGCTTGCTGTTGATAATTGTCGATCTGTTCTTCACGAGCTTTTTTATATTCCTCAAACTCTTTTAAACGAATAGCAATGATCTTGTCTGAAGCATCCTTTTCGGCTTTGACTTTTGCAGCGGCTTTTTCATCAGCAGTCATCTTGGATTTTTCAATCTCTTCCAATGCCTTTTGCAGATCTAAAGCAACTTTCTTTTCTTCGGATGCATATTTATACCGAATATCGGCAAGTGCTTTAGCTGCTTGTTCAGCTTGTCGTACAGCATCGGACTTACCCTGCTTTGCCTTCTCTGATTTACCACCATCAGGATTGAGTGCCTTATTTTGTCCGATACCAGAAGTAACCCCTTTACTGCCACCTCTAGCACCTAATTGTGCATTCTGTATGTCAATCTTTGCCTGAGTTAAACGATCAAAAGAAGGTGTTCCACTAAAGATATTAGAAGCTGAATTAATTGCGGCTTTGGTGGTACCAGCAATATCAACCACAGTATCTTTGGTTTCAGTCCAGATTGCCTTAACGCCACCAGCCAGAGCCTTACCTTTAGCCAAGATCCCATCCGCATTTACAAAGTTTACGGCAGTACTTCCAATAGTCCTTAGGTTACTCATAACACCAGACATTAATCGCACAAGATTTTGTAATCCAGCTCCAAGCCCAACAATAACGACTGCCACGCCCTTGGCAACCGAGCCTAATGTCTGAATAACTCCGGTAAATGCTCCACCTTTTGTGGTGCCATTCATAAAATGACTAATAACACCGCTTAAAGCTGGCATCACTGCTTGAGCCAATTGATTTTTTAAGCCGGTGTACTGCATTTGAAGTACTTCAGTTTGAGCCTTTAATTCAATAGATTTTTGAATTGCCTCTTCACCAGTAATAATCCCTGCTTCTTCCATAGCAGACTGATATTCTTTCCAAAGCTTACCACCATCTTGCAATATTGGAATTAAACCAGTGAGATCAGAGCCCATACTTTCAAGGTAGAACGACATTTGTTGCTGGTTGACTCCAGCTTCTTCCAGCTTATCTACATAGGTTTGTAAGGCTTCTACTCCATCCATCTTGGACATTTCTTCGGCGAGCTTTTTTGCCCCCTCAGCACCAGACTCCGTTTTAACGGCGATTTGCTCAAAAAAATCTTTAGCACCACCAGAACCTACTGATGCAAACTCACCGATCTTTTCGTTGAAGTCTTTCATCATGTCTGAGAGTTTTTCTTGAGAAAAACCCAAAGTTTGAGCTGCACCTGACAAACCCTGAAATGACTGTATCGAGGTATTTGCTAAGGCTGAGAATTTCGCAAGTTCAACATTGTTATTAGCCACTTCAATTGCCAATGTTGCTAAGCCTGCAGTAGCTGCTATGGTCCCACCCACTGCTAAACCAGCAACTGCGCCTGCAGCAACCAATGCACCACCACGCAGAGCTCCTAACTTGGAAGTAATACCATCAAATGCTGACCCTATTTTTGATCCACCAAGTGCATCACTAATTTGGTTCTTAAAACCTTCTGAAATGGATTTAGAAACGTCATCAAACTGTCGCTTGACACTCGAGAGATCAAACTTAAATCTCACCCCTTTAGTGGTATTCTCAATTTGCTTAGCGGAATCAGAAACAATCTTTTCAGCATCATCCATACCTTTTTTAAGTTCGGAAGTCTTCGCACCAACGTGCACTTCCACTCGATTGTTGCTCATAATTCCTCTCTTATAGGCATAAAAAAACCGCCATTAAGGCGGTTCATTAAAAACTATGGATAATCAGAATTTTTATCTTAAATTTTTCGTACCCAAGAATAAGACTGCATTATCTCGGTTACTTGTTTCAGTCACTGCATATAAAGTTTTGTCAGCTGAATCATAATAAGCCACACCATTAACTGACTGTCCTGCCAGATAGCAAGGTGAATAACCGAAAACTAAATCAACGTTGTAGTAAGGTGCATTTTCTTCAGCTGCTATTTTCCCTGAGAACGTGCAGCCACTTTGTCCCTTACCTGAAATCACACCCGTATTTGAGATAGTTAAATTCGCATCTTCAATACCTTGCACAATCACCGATTCTCCATAATAGGTGCCTGCAATTGTCGCTAGATTGGATGCTGTGTTGTTTAAATCCGTTTCATATACGGTATCGAATGTAACCTGATTTGAAGGCGAGTATGTGATTGTGCCTTTCAGGCTCTTCTTGGAATCAACTGTTCCACTAATTGATGTATTGTAAACGGTAGCACCACCAAAATAAAAGTCTTTCCCGCTATTGGCTTTTATCGTATTGCCAGAAACAGTGAAGTTTCCAGTCATGAATCCAGCAATACCAGAAGAATAAGGTGCTGAATATAAGAACCAGAATTTATTATTTTTATCCACTAATCCGACTACGTTCTGTTCTTGATTGGTCTTTCCAGTGTAAATACCTTTGACTTCAGCTTTTGATACTGGTGGGTTGTTACCCTCATTATTGGAAGATGAAGAATCACCTCCGCCACCTCCACCGCAAGCAGCCAAAGTCAAAGCTAAAAGACTCACCCCTAATACTGTTTTCATGGTTATATCCAAGTTGTTATAAAGTTCACACAAACTTTAACCAACTCAAGTATATAAATCAATCAGGGCAGCCTCAACCACCCTGTGGAAAATTCGACAAAACTTCCAGCATATCGTCCTCGTCATCATCTGAAACGGTAATAGCTGGCGGAGTTTCATCAATACCCATAAATGCTTCCAAAATACGACAAAGCCGTTGTATCCCTATATGCGCGGGAGGATTACTTTGCTGATACGCACTTAATGCTCTTAATCTAGGTAGATCCATTTCATTACGTACATAGTCGTAATCTTTACCCATTGTCAGGACTAAATGCGTGTACAGCTCCTCCCAGTTTATTCCCCCGAGCTTTCACCTACGGGTTTACCTGTATATTCCAAGCCGGACGTTTTAGTTACTAGGGCTAATACTTCTTCCATGTTACCCATATCTAAGAGCTCATCCGAAACATATTCACGGGTAATATCCGGGTAATTCCGTTTTAAACAAATATGAGCCATATCCACGATTACAGACACAGGCACATCATTTGAGCTTAATTGCTCTTGGAAACGCTCAAGTGTACCCAATGGTGCCGGAGCAAAAATCCAAGTCTGACCAGCTATTTCTTTACTATTACCACGCGGGTTATCAACTTGCTTAAATTGCATCTGGCATTACTCCGATAAATCAATTTTGAAAACACGGTTAAGATCGTCAGCCATAGGCTGGAATTCAAACTCAGGAATATCGTAATCGTCCTGTTTTGAACTGAATCCAAGTTTGTTACTGGTACAACGGAAGAAATTCATGTGCATGAACTTGCCTTTGTAGTCACGTTGCAAGTCAACGGCAAACTCTGGCGTATAGCCCATGTCTAGGTTTGATACAGTGATTGACTTAGCACCCGCTACCATTGCTGAATAACGGAAGTTAATAAATACCGTTTTACCAGCATCGGCAGCAGCAAATGTATAAGCACCGGTTGCCGCATCTACACTGTATTGTCCGGTTGCTGGCGCCGATGCTACACGTTTAAGTGGGATTGCTTTAGCATCTGTTACGCCTAGATCCTTTACATATGTACCGCTGTTAGGAACAACCGGTGTAACAGTACCACCAGCCGGAATCACTTCACCATTAATGGTTTGGGAAACTGTTTCAATTCCACCTTCAGCAACAACTCCACCGAAGAAAATGGAATTTAATAAGGTACCGTTAATACGTCCGAAAGAAGCTTTACATTTAATGGTACCTTTACCACGCGCAGCATCTACAGCAAATTGACCACGACCGAAAAGCTCTTTTAAGTCATAGCTAATATCCACACCAACGGATTGCATCACCCCCACTTCAACTGGTGTGGGATTACTAATCGGTTGCCCGTATACATCTTGAATCGGTGTAGCAAAGATCTTGCCGGCACCAAATAAATATTGAGCCATTTATTTTGACCTCTCTAAAATGACAAAACCGCCATCGAGGCGGTCATAAAATGAATATTTTGTTAATTGGTTGTGAGGATCCGGATAGGGATAATGGCAATCGCCTGATCATCCAGCATGTTTTCTACTGCTTCATATACTTCTACGGTGCCCTCGATCCAGCAGTGCTCTACCAAACCACCTAAGGTTTGATACTCACTAAAATCAGGATGGTCTGGCTTAATAGCTTCACGTACACGATCGATGAAAATATTCATCTGTGATGATGGCGGCTTTGTAGTGTCCGATTCATGAATATAGAGATAAACTTCAGCAGCTAGTTCAACTTTTGAATCTAAACCATGTACCGGGACTTCTTGCTGATTGCCTTGTGTAATAAACATGGCTGGGCGCTGTTCTGGTGTTACATGGTTAAAGTGACGTAAACGGCGACTTACCGTAATCAATCCTTCTACCCTTGTGCTTAACCTTTCAAACAACGCCTGATAGATTGCTTCGCTATCCACCTGCTATACCTCGCTCAATTGCTGCATCAATATTTTTCGGCACAATCTTGGCCACGATATCCAGTGAATCACGCATGAACCGCAATTCTCTAAACCGAACATTCCTAGAATGGGCCTTAATATTGACCTGAACAGGTGAAATAGGTCGGCCAAACGCCTGTTTAATTGTCCTTAGGTGTGCTTTAACACCCAAAGCACCATTTAGACCAAACTCATGTGCAGGTGCATAAGGCACCAAAGCACCGCCAGCTCCCACGGTTCCCTCAATGGAATCCTTATCCTCATCCACCTTTGATGAAACGGATCCACGCAAGCGGCCTGACTGAACTTTAAGTCGTTGGCCACTTAACATGTCTTCCTGAACAATCCGCTGTAAGCGCAAAGTAAGAGCGTTAATCGTGCGTCTTATTTCAAACCTAACGCGATTATTCATCTCATCAAAATTGACCTGAGCATCAACACGATAATCGCTCATAGCTTAATTACTCTTTAGCAGAGGCTGTCGATTTCTTTGGCTCAACAACTTCAACGTAACGCTCAAAACCTAAGGGTTTTAAAATATGGATAATGTCATCCTCAGATTCTAAAACGCCGTTATTGATATCTAGGTTTTGCCCAGCAATAACAATTTTGCTTGGCTTGTAACCTTCTGGTGCCTGATATTTAAAAGGCATGGGATTCTCCTATACGACAAAAGCACCAACACCTAAACGGTTAGGGTTTGTGCCTTCATCATCAATTGGAATTGAATTTTTTAACGCAAGGTAACGCTGGCCATACATGCTGAGATCATAGAAAGCTTCTTTCGATGATCGTGAATAACTCACACTTTGGCCCGCAATTGTCATGCTTGAGGCGGTACCAAAAGCAGCACCATTGCCACTTACAGTACCAACTTTAAGAATATGTGCTGCATATAGACCTACAGCACGTTCCTTTAATGCCCCGAACTCAATTTGAGAAACAATCAGATCCGCTTCTTCTAAAGCATCCTGAATTTTTGCATCTGGCAAAGACATTAAACTCGAATCAGTCGAGAACTTTTCACGAAACGTTTGTACGTCCATAGACTCACCTTATTCTTTAGCCTGAGCTAACTTAGCTTGTAACTGCTCAAGTGTTTCATCATCACTAAACGTTACTTCAAGCGCTGTTAATTCAGCCTTCACGGCGGCCAAAGCATCTTCATCAGTTGGCTTTTGCTGCTCACCTGCTGCATCGTTTTGTTTACCACCTTTACCACCACGGCCACCAGTTTTACCTGTTGCTTTTGGCTCATCATCTGGGATTTCCTGAACTTCAAGTTCACCGATATTAATAAGATGTTTAGCAAACTTATTTTTACTGAGCTTCTTGTGTGCTTCTTCATCCACAAGAGTTGGGGTGCCTGTAGGCAAAACAGCAATACCAGAAAAAACAAAAGCGGCCTGTAAGCCGCTATAGATATAAGAATATTTCATACTGTTTTAATCCTTACACGTGATCCAAGTAACGGAGAGAATCAACACGCTTCAACCATACGCCCTGATATTTGTAGTGACCAGGCACTTTAATATCTACACCAACTGGTTGAGCTGCCAAGAAAGTGACGTCATCACATTTCATTTGGATGCATGACGGATCACGGCGGTAAATGATAGAACGGTCAGCACCTGCTGTACCTTTGCCGTTTGAACGACCTAAACCACGAATGGTTAACGGCTTACCTTGTGATGCGAAGATGTTATTTTCTTCAATGAATTTTAAGAAAGTCTTACCGCCAGAATCAGCAACTACACGAGTAGAAAGGTGTAAGTATTGATTTGATGCCATCAAATAAGTATCTGGCTGTACGGACACATCCCCATCAACAAGATCTTCAGCATCTGCCAAGCTTGCGTTAAAGTCACTTAAAACTTCTTCAATGGTTGCAGTAGCCCAGTTATGTTGAGCTGTAACAATGGTTACACCAGTCTGATTTAAGAAACCCTTAACCCCTGTAAGTGCATTGCCATACCATGCAATGTTGCTTAAGTGTTTTTCTGCAGCAAGACGAGCTGCCTCTACTTTATCTGCTTCAAGTGCTAAATTTAATTTTTGAGCTGCTTCTAACTCCAGCACTGAATACATATAACCAATTGTGCCGACCTTCACTGGCAATTGAACAGTATCATATTCAACTTCGGCCAAAGGAATATCATTACCAGTTCCTGAATGATCTTTACCCAAACCCACACCCTTCTTACGGCTTAGGATTTCTCCTCCACCATATACAGCACTGACAGGTTTAACAGGAATGTATTTAGCGTAATCCATCACTTGCTGAAGCTGAGGATCCATTTCGTTAAATTCTTCCAATTTAACGAATAATTGGGCTAAAGCATCAAGGTTAAATGCATCACCAATATTTGCTTGAACCATTTGAGCTACTGGTGTTAAACGTAGCTTCATTGCTGCCAATTTACTCATAATTATTATGCCCCACGTAATCGAACAGCTGCTAAACCCTGTTCATTTGAAATTGTTTCCCAAGATGCGTTTGGCAACTCTGTACCGTCTGTTGCTGTTGGGGATAAAGAACCTAACGGCGCTGCTGTGGTGCCGTTAGCTGTTTTGACATAAACCTTTGCGTTGATATCGGTGACTGGTGCGGTGACCTTCACGTAAATCGAGCCTATCGTCATAACTGGCGCAACATCTGTTTCTTTGTAGGCTTCTTTGCCATCTGCCGTTTTGCCTGACTTGCCTACGCCGTGACGTACGATAATTCCAAACTTGGTATTAGTTGCACCAGTTACCGCTGAAACTGTTTTTCCATCCGTACTACGTACAACCACGTCACCATCGTTCACCAAACCGGTACCAGCCACAGGCAGGGATAAAATATCCTCTGGCCCAATGAGGTGAAACTTCATACCGGGTGCAGCATCGTATTGCTTAACCATGATTTACATCCCCTTAGATTGTTTTGTATGCGTTTTCTTTACTGTAGGTCTTTTCATCCCCACCGCCTGCTGGGTTGCCATCACCAGCTTTAACACTTTGCTGCTGGTGAAGCGCATCACCTACAGGGTTAGAAGGTTGAGTACCCTTCACAGCACAGAGGGCACGGAAAGTTGTATCGATCTGCTCAGGCTTTGCATCGCCTACCGACACGTTACCCATCAAAGCTGTTACTAATGCATCACCCGCTTTAGCAGCAATTACATCACGCTTGATTTGCTCGCATGTGCAGCCTTCTGTTTTAACTGTTGGTACCAATGCTTTAGCATCCGCAATCACAGCAGCACGTTCAGCCGCAGCTTGCTCAAGCTTTTCAGGCGTCATTTGGTTCTTTTCCAGATCACCTACTTTTTGCTCCAGAGCTGTTTTTTCGGCATGTAACTGATCTACAACCGCTTGAATGGCACCTAGTTCATCACCGATAGAAAATTGCTTATCACCAACTTTAAGTTTTGCAGCCTTCATGTTTTCCAGCTGCTCTTGTTGCTGCTTTAATGCATCGGCCAAAGGCGTGTTATCGCCGATGTTAAAACGGATACCGTTTACAATTACTTCCATTGTTTTATTCCCCTTTGGTGGAGTTTGCTGTTTGTCACCGATGCGGCAATCACCACCACAACGGCCATATTTAACGAGCGCTACGTGATTGCCAATAAAATTGATAAATTTGGCTTGATACGGCGTGCCATCTGGCGCAGTACCCTGCTCAACGATTAATAAGGCTCCATAGCCAAGCGACATTTCTAGCCGTTCGTTGCTTTGGATCAAATCAATGCTGATCTTGTCTTTAATGAGCAAATCACCCATCAGATAATCGCCTTCCTGTCGAACGTTATCACAATAGCCAATGTGATAATCCTTCCAGTTAGATGCGTTAATTTCATTTTTAGGCGGGTGATAATCTGTAGCGTCTACACCATTGAAGCTTTGAATAGCCTCAGGCTTGAAAAGCTCTTCTGCAGGTGTGTAGACATTAATGACTTGATCAGCGGTATAACCTTCCAGTGATGGAAACTCATACGCATAGTACTGTCGTACTTGAGGCGCTTTAGCTAAACGAACATTGACGCATTTCAGATACCCCTCTTTGGTAAATGAGCGTGTCGATTCACTTGGCGCAAAGTCACCAATTTTGAGTTGGTAAATGTGCTTAGTCATTTGGTACCTTCTGAGGTATTAAAAACTCGACTGTAATTTTCGTGTACCGCTGCCCCTTATCTTGATAAGACTCAACGATAGTTTTTTGCTGGCGACTAAATGGAATACCGGTCTCAACATCTACCAACTGAAGTAAATTAGTCCCCTTTACAAAATCAACTTTGACGTCACGGCGTTTCTTTTCTGACATAAGTTTTACTCGTAAAAAAACTACCCGAAGGTGGCTTGATTGATTGCAGTGTTTACATGCGAATATCTAAGGCTAAATCTGAGCCGCAAATCTCAAAGTGTTCTACGCGTCCTAAAATGAGCCCATCACCATAAAGATTAGTTCTAACAGTTGTGATTTTTGGGGGTTGAAAATCTATCTTTTTGATACTTTCCATCACCTCTTGAAGCTTTTCAGCCGCCTTACCCGCCGCCTTAGCCAAGTTAGGGAGCCCATCACAGCAGGGCATTAACCACGGCGGGGTAAAATCAACGCCAATTACTAGCCCACCTTTAACTAATCCCTGTGCTTTTAAACGGCGATAAAACCGTTTCTTACTAAACTTTTTACGCTTCATGGCCATAAGTCCTTATTAATGGTATTAGGCTTTTAAAGCCATAATGATCGAATCTAATTTCCAAAGCAGAATGGGGATTGAAATTAAAAGAACTGACAAGAAAACCTTTTTCAAAGTTAGCTCTCGGATCTGGTTCATATGCTCATGGGTTACGTTGCTTACTTCATCCCATTTTATTGGAGGGGCAGAAACAGTTGGTGGCGGAGGCGTAGGTTTTGGCCTAGGGTTGTGGCAAGGTTGATAGCCATTTCCATTTATTCCATTGTAATGAGTACATGCTGGGCATTTCCCACAAGGTTTAAAGTCAGTCAATTAAGATATCCTCATAATTAGGTAATGCCGTGCAACGACAACGGATAGGCTGACCGGGATGTCCCCCATCTGGCGGTGAATCCCATCTGAATGTCTTGCCCTGCTTATGTTGGTGATCTGGTCTTACACGCTCATCTTTCGCCGTTTGCCATGTGTATGTCTCAACACCCATCGAAAGCTGTCTGGCTTGGTTAATTTGGCCGTTAATCTTGCCCATCTGATCACTAGCAATAAGACGCGCACGGTAATCAGTAGATAAACCTAATTGCTTAATAGCTTTGGCCAACTCTTCATTTGTTTGTCCAGTCTGCAAAGCATTGGTAATTAATACCTCAAGCTTATCGGCGTATTGCTGCGGAATAGACTTAATCAAACTGACATTTGCCGTGATGTTTAGATCTACCTCGTCTTGAATATCAGCAGCTCGATAGAAAGGCGTTAAATCCACACCAATAATTGTTTTGGTGTGCTCTGCAATTTGCTTGTCCACTTCCTTTTGGGTGTCAGTCACAACCTTTGTGGCTAGAGGCCTAGAAATCTCAACAACATACTTTGTGAGCTTTTCTCTAAACGCCGTCATCATGTCCGAGAACCAAGCATCACCGATATTCTGGCCGACTGTAGGAATAACCAATTCTTTTGTTTGTTCCTGACAGTATTTTGAAATAGCCAGTAGTTGTCGTGTGTAATATAGCTCTACACGGCGATTTACGTGCACGGCCCTCGGCTTAGAAGCTTTACGACCTTTTTTACGTTTCTTCGCCTGCTGGAGGTGGGGTTTCAGGATCTGAATTATCGTTGTCATTACGCTTCACCATTATTTCAAGCTCTTTGATATGTTCTTCATCAATCACTGAATAAACACCATCAATGAGTAGCTGCCGTGCTATTTGTGGCTCTGTAATGATGCCCATTTCTAAATACTTGGAATCCCGTTCTGCGTTAGCTTTCTCAACCTCAGAACGCACCTTAGCGTCTAATTGCCATAACGGGTTAAACACAACATCTAAGCTTGGAATCTGACGTCCAAATGTAGTTTGAACAATTACCCTTAAAAGCTTCATCATGAATGGCTTTAAGGACCATGTTTGCTTAGTTGCAATACTGTCATAATAGTTGCGTGTGTCATGCTCGCCAGTTGCGTTCATGCCTGCAGGTGATTGCCCAAATAAAATCGTATATGGCATATCAGCTGCACCAGAAGTTTGAATCGAATACTCACGCATTAGATCAGGCAGACCACCAAAGCTATAAGATTTAGAGTCATACTCTTCCTCTTTATCTAAAACGATCATGCCGTTTAAGCCTTTAAGCAATCCGACACTAAGAAAACGTTCAGCTACGGATTTCATGTCCTCTTTAATCTTATCGACTAAGTTGGGAGTTCTAATCACGTCAATTTTTGATTCATGCACAAGACTTGCTGAGGCTTTCTTAACGGCGGCATGATCAAGCAGATCTTCATAAACTTCCTGCAAAACACTTACAGGTTCTTCATTAACTACATCTGCATGGCAAAATTTGATTAAGCGAGTGTGGTGGATCCGTTGGTTAGATTTACCATCAAGCTTTAGCTTGTAAAATTCAGGCTGCTTTAAAACTCCACCTGCCTCCTTTGGTGATAAATATTTACTGGTATCAGCTTCAATGTGCTTTTTCTTAAGCACCGTGAAAAACTCCAAACGACCAACGCCTAACTTGTTTAAATCAAACGGTTGATCTAAGTTGCCGCCGTCTACTGTACCTAGAAGCACATAGCAAACGCCATATAAGCGAGAAAGTACCAAACTAGATAAGAGCACTCCATCTAAGTTAAAAGCTTTACACGCCTCTTTAAGCTTTAGTAAATCGTTATCCTGAATCCCTTCAAAAAACCATCCAGCTCGGAGCATGTCACTTGCTGGGCGGTTGACGATGCGCTTAGCTAACCAGTGTTGATACACGGCTTCTAATTGCTCATCAGGAATTACTTTCTTTACGAAAGAACCGTGTGAAGCTTTGTCACGTTCGGTACCAATATTTGAGACAAGGTTTGTATACGCCCCTGCATCGCCAATTGCATCGGGCGTTTTAGTTTCAGCCATAATTTCCTCTAATCAAATACAGTTGGCTTTTTGGCTAATGAATCATTAATTGCATCAATGGTCGGGTCCCACTGGTCGTCATGGTCATGTGACCAATCAGCAGTAAGGCCTTCAATCTCTTCAACGTAGTTCAATAACCATGGTGCGTTTGCAGGTAACCAAACGCGCTGATCTTCAACATAAAGAATGACATCCATAGTCCTTGATAGCTTGTCAGTACTTCGCTGAATCGCACGTATTGGTAAAGTGGTCTGCTTAGATATGGACTGAATTAAACCGGTACCACTCGCCTTATCCTCTACAGCCATATAACGAAGCTTGCCGATCTTTGTGTTACTGTCCTTATGTTTATTGATAAAAGCTTTTGCTTCTTTCAATAGCTCGGGTGCTTCCCATTTGCCACGCTTCACGTCAATGATATAAAGGTTATTGTCATAGCCAAGTCCTGCACATAAGAACACTGAAAAGTCATTATGCTCTTTAGTCTTCTGAGCCGTGTCGGCCCATATTGCACGCCATTTAAGAACAGGTAGCTCTAGATAACGTGGGAACCATTCAGCCTTAACCAGATCACCACCCAGCTTTTTAGGGTTTTGCATGTATTGGCTTGCAAATGTGTAGCGTGACACTGTGGCGCCGTCTTTATCTTCCCCGCCTTTCTCCAGCTGCAGCAATGAAAGTAAAGATTCTTTTAATGGCCAATAGCTTTGACGGCCTTTCTCATCACGTTCAACATCACGTGGAATTTTGCGCTGTATGTGCTCTGGTAGCTTACTGATGTACTCATCATCAATAAGTGCGGGAATACTGATTTGTTCCCACTCACCAGGTACATTACCTGTCATCACAAAGTTAGTCGGATCTTCAACGTGCAAACGCTGCATGATCAGAATAATTGGCGTATCAGATTTAGCTTTACGCGAGTTGACCGTATTTAGGATCTTACGGTTAGCTTTACGTCTAGCGGTCTGGCTAAATGCATCCTCAGGCTTTAATGGGTCATCAAGAATAATCGCACCGGTAAAGCCCTCATTGGCTAATGTACCAGCACGGCGACCGGTGACCTGCCCGCCCATTGAAGCAGAATAAACATGACCAGCATCATAGCCATCAACGGTGGTTTTCCAGCTCGACTTAGCATCCGTACTGGTAGAAATCTTTACAGGCCATAAGTTCTGAAAGTCTTCCGACTTAACAATATTTCTAGCTGTAGCTGATACATCCTCTACAAGTGATTGCGAGAAAGACAAATACAGAAACCGCGAACGAGGATTACGTGCTATACCACGAGCAATAAGGTTTGTAAGTAATTCAGTTTTACCGCTTCCGGGTGGAACGTTAATAACTAGGTTTTTAACCTTGCCAGCTATTACCTCGTCAATCTTGTCGGCAATATATTCATGATGCCAATTGACCGAAAACTTAAAGCCCATGCGAGGCAAGAAAAAACGCCGTGTAAAGAATAAGTGTTCTTTCTCACAGAGTTCACGCTCCAGCTGCATTTCAAGCAGCTTAGTATTTACCTTGGAGTTCATCTAACACCTGCTTTATCTGTTCAGGCGTTGCAACAATTTGAGTGACATGCTCGCTTTGAAGTGGTCCACCGCCAGCGCCAGTTAGCTCTGTTTTATTTGTGAACTGCCCACCCATATCTTTTGCGGCCTGCTCAAGAATTTTTAGGGAAAATAACGGATTCTTTGCATGTACTGCATATTGTTTTTCTAGCCGTTGTAACCTAACAGTTAGATTAGCAATTGGAATATTTAAAGGCTTTTCTAAAAACTCTTTACGAGTATGTTCAAATTCTTCCTTCAATTCCTGACTCAGATCTTTACCAGCTCGTTTTGTAGGGTCATACCTTTCACACTGTTGGCGTGATATCTTGACCTTAAATTCTTCGTTGACGAGATCTACTGTCTCTTGAGGAGTATTAAACATTGCAAGTGACCGTACTATATAGAGTTTTATCTCTTTTTTAAGTGCTGCCATAAACCTCTTCCTGTCAACGTACGTCAACGTAAACAGGCAAAAAAATTAAGCCAGTTTTAGTAGACAAGTCCCACATGCATGTGCAATTTTTGCTTTTGAAATAGTAGGACCTGCATTAGCTAAATCCACCATATGTTGTACGGCGTCATTTGCACCGTATCTACCAACTACACCATGAAACTCTTCAACGTCATGGCCACGTAAATAATGCTTTGGCATTCCTGTAATAGGACTAAAGATCATGTCGCCCTCATCTGTACGCTTTACACCAATGTGATAAAGCTCATGTTCAATAAGTGCACAAAAATCAATATCACTGCATTCAGATGCATAACGTGCATCAATAGTGATAACGTACTCAGGGATGTAGCCAAACCAATTAATCATTTGTCTTTCTTGTCGCATCTTCTGCCAGCCTCCAGCACGAAACATTACTCGCTCTGTCTGCCCCAATACGACTTGACCAGCCTTTATAAATGCAGCTGATGCCCATAACACTTTAAAAAAACGACTACCAAAATAAGTTAAATGGTCGTGATCAGGATTATGCAATGGTGAGTTTGAATCAATGAATGTGTCCCAAATCCAATTCTCCAGTTCTTTTGAAGGCTCAAAGTCTACGCTGTCATAATTAGGATCTAACTTAAGTAAGCGTTCTGGTGGCTCTGGTCTTTTCATAGAAAACCTTCTGGCTTATTGTTGAGCTGGGCAATTAATTTATTTTGCTTTGCTATGGCCAAAAAAAATCGCTCATCTAGGTGAGCGATCTGTTCTGTATTTAAACCTTTTGTATTGCAACTTCCCAAATGGTTTAGCTCTATTTGGAGCTGTCTAATCTCATGCGTAATTTTTTGAAATTCAGTCATACTTACTCCAAAAAGAAAAACCCTACCTTAAGGTAGGGTTATTAATACTGTAGGTTTTAAATCTGCTGAACTCTAATCTCTCTATGTCCAAACATATTTACACCATCCTTAACAGATTTAACTAAATATTCTCGATTTGAACCATTTTGTAATTTCTTGATTAATCGATCTCCAATACTTACGCCATCTGTAGAGTCACTTGTGAAGATTGTTTCTTCATTATCAATTCTACAAGACTTCAAAGCGCTTCGAGTGCCATCATTGGAAATCACAACAAGCTCTTCTGAACCATTAAACAACATATGCTTCACCTCTCAATGAATGATTCAATGAGTAAAGCATAAATTTTAATCAAAGTAAAGTGTAAGTATTTGATTCTCAATAGTAAATTATTCACTATCGAGAACTAAATCATCAGATTAATAAAACAAAAAGCCCCGCCAATAACTAGTATGTAGCGGGGCCATTTGCGCCGTAATACGTCCGGCAAGTAAACTCGCAAAGCGTCCTAAGCGAGTGGGGTTTTAAAATCAAAAAACCCGCTTCTAAAAAAAGAAACGGGGCATAAAAACAAAAACTTTCAGCGCAGTATTTGTGACATATCATACAAATTAGAAGATGTATTTACAACATACTTTAAACTTAATTTTTTGATGCTCTCAAAATATCCAAAACTTGCTCAAACATTTCATGCAAGTTTGATCCTATTGGAAGCCAAAAACGATAATTAATGTTGTCGCGGTTAAAAACCTGCTTGTAGTACTCAGTTGTGAATGTTGGGTCGATATCAGAAGCTTTTAATAAACGACCTTCTTTTTCAATCTTCTGGCCGTCTAACTCACCACCAACACAAATGAACATTGTACTTTTCCAAAAATTATTCAGTTCAGCTTAACACATAAAATAAAAAGCCCCGCCAATAATCGATATTTAGCGGGGCCCTTTTGTGCCGTAATACGCTCGGCAAAATCCAACAATAAAAAAAAGTCCATTTCTGGACCTTAAAAAAACCTCTTAACGAATTTTTTGTCGGCTATTAGTCAAATTTCACAATGACCAAACACACTACTAATACAAGCAAAGTAAGCGTAAAAGCTAATGCAGGTACGAATGATACAACTAGTGCATTAAACAATACTGCAAAGCCAATTAAATAGCCCGCTGAGCCTGTTTGTTCGAGTAGATCCATATAGAATCCTCCCTTAAAACAATGCCACGACCCATGAAGCTGTTGATCTATGTGGCGCCCAGTCGTTGCTGTCTTCTTGCGGTTCCTGTTTCAGTAATGACACAGCTTCAGAACCTTCCCGTTTACAAGGAGGTCGACAGCAACCCCAACAGGACTCGGAAAAGCCCACTTAGAAAGTGGGCTTTAATTTGATAAATACTTTCGGGCGTAGTATGTATAATTCGCCCATTTTAGAAATCTTTATACTCAAGTGTATACCCAACTGTCAAGCACAAGTTTCTTGAGTATCAGGAAGTTCAAAACGAAATGATCGAGAAATGCGCGATCTAATTTCATTTTCCCATTCTGCCACAATAGATTCTCCAAATAACTCGAACTTCTGATAGCTTTTTATGTAAGCAGTCTTAGTGGCAACAATACCTGCAATTTTCATTTTTTCATTTAATGTATATGGGCGCTTACCTGTTCCATTACATTTTTCGCAAAACTTTGCACCCTCAGGAAAACCCTTTGAATTAAATGTTTCGAGTTTTCCTAATCCTTGGCATGCTCCACACATAGCTTTAACGAAAACATGTCCGCGTAAAATAATCTCAGCCATACCTTTTGCCAGATTAGTAAGATCACCTTGGGCATTGGTAGGGGTAAATTTTTTCTTTACCATTTCTTCATGAATCTTTACCGCTAATTTATTACGCGCTCGGAAAAAATTGCCGGATTTAATCTCACCGCGCACGAACTCAACCTTGCCGGGTATATCTTCAATACGGCGCTCGGTTTCAAAGTTAAAATCATACTTACTATAAAAAGTTTCTGTTTGTTTTTGAGCTGGGGTAATAATTGCAATTCGTTCAAAATCAACCTTTTCAACTAGAACCGTTGCCCAAAGTCTTGCAGCTGGTGATAAGAGTGCCAGTTCCCCCAATACCACATCTTTAGAAATTTTCTTACCTTCAGCTTTGCCTTGAGCAATAGCAAGGCGAAGTAACTCAATAAAATCAAACTTTTCAACTAACATAATCGCCTTCCTATTAACCCTTCATTAATATTTCAATTTGCTGTATTGCCACGCCTGCTTTCACTTGCTCTGTGCTGAACCGTAAAACTGTAAAACCCATCATTGCTGCGGAGTTGTATTTCTCCATATCCCCTAAATAGCCCTTGCCTCTTGTGTGACGGCCTCCGCTCCAGATCCCGCCTTCTACCTCAATCAAAATCTTTGTACCCGTTATTAAAAAATCTGCTCTCCATTTGCGTTCAGGATGGAACTTATATTCCTGTTCAAAACCAATCTTGCATGCTCTTAAATGCGTTGCCAGAACCATTTCACCCACACTTGGTTGTCTGGCAACTTGCTTTGCTGAACGCCGCTTTTTATTTTTCTTAATAGGAAATAACTTACGGTATTCAGCAATGCTGACTGATGACATCAAGCACCACCTTTAAGCAAATGTTCCAACTGATTAGCAAAATGGCTATACATCTGAGACTTTTCAAAATCTCTAATACGACTTAATTCGTGTGCCTCAACTCTGTACCTTTGAGCCATTTCACTTATTGTTTTTTTTAACTCCTCCACTTTCGCTTGCTTTGACTGCTGACCAGCTTCATAGGCAATTCGGCAGCAATTAGCATGAATCAAAGCTAAATTGCCTTGCTTTCCCATCCATTCGTTAAATGTCATTGGCTTATCCATGCTTCACCTCATACGATTCAAAGAAAAACTTTACCGGCTCAGATTTAATTTCAATCAAACCAAAGCGAAGTAAATGGCGGGCATGGGTGCTATCACGCAATAACTGAACATCTCGATAATGTGTGAGCATCTTTCGCCATCCTTCCAAAGTCATAGACGACTTGTTTGTATTGCAAGGGACACACGCAGGGTTCATGTTTTCTATGGTGTCGTTTTGCGGTCTAGTCATTTCACCCGTAATTAACTTGCCGCCACCAACATGGATTAAATCTCGCTTCACTGCTTCGATATGGTCTGCATGCCACTTATCGCCAAGCAAATCACCACAGTAAGCGCAATGTCCACCAAACTTTTGTTTTAGCTCAGCACGTTGCTGTTTAGTTAGTTTCATTGGTGAATTCCTTTCTTAATATGTTCTTTACGCGCCAACCACCACAAAACCACCGCACCGCTAATAGCTGCTGTAAAAAATGAAATGAGTAAACCCCACGCTAAAATCTCGAATTTATTCATACATTCGCCCCATCAATTAGCTGAAGAATATTTCTAGGGATTGGCATACCCTCCCGACGGCACATCTCTGCGTATTCGTGTGGATTATCGAAAGGATCAGGGCCCAACTCTTTTATAAGCTCAGGCTCTTTTTCTTTTGCCTCAAGTTTTTGAACTGGTGCAGGTTTACGACCATTGATTTTTAATCTTTCCATCAATGATTTGAGATGCTTTTGAGCCTCGTCATTGCTCACAGGAACGTGTTTAGGTTCTTTGTGTTCTAGTTGTAGCGGTGGAGTGTAAAACTCTTGCTGACGGCCTTTTAACTGAGCTTTAGCAACCATCACGTTGTAGGTCCCGAAGAAATTATCTTGAGCTGCTCGCATTTGGCCGGCTTCGATCAAATACCTAACCTCGTCTAAGGCGTACTTAGTGATTTGGGTAATAACCACGGAACGGTCAGTTGTAAACTTACATGCGCGAGACCAAGCTTCTTCTGGAGACATCCAACTTTCACCGATACACCAGGTGCGAAACTCGGCAAATGACGGCATAAAGCGTCCACCTGCTGTAAGTAAACGACCAAGTGCGTTGTTAAATTGGTTTTGTTGAACGCCAACCAGTGTTTTAAGTGCGATTTGCTCAACCACTGACAGAGGAATTGCGCTTTCGCCTGTTGCTGGAAATTGCTTATTGAACTGAGCAGCGTAAACAGTGCGAAGAGAAGCGATTAATTGACGCACTTCGTTCAAGGTAATCTCATGCATGACCTACCTCCTCACTCACTAGAAACTTTTTTGAAGGGGTTACATCCACGATTTGAGACTGGTTTTGTTCTTCAAAAAGATTTGCGAAGTAACCCGGCTCTTGTGTTTTTTGCCCAACTGAAGTGATTTGCTCTTGCTTCTTGCGGTTAGCAGCAACTTGTTTCTCGTTGTTTTGAACCCAAGAGAACCACTTAACCAACCAGATGCTTGGTGTATTCAACGAGCTTGATTCGTTTGCAAAGTACCAGTCACCGAAATTTTGAATCATGGTTCTCAAGTCGATTTCAGGTACAGAAACAAATCTTTGTTGAGCAAGTGAGATGAAATCGTATTGAAACTCGCTGTATTCAGAAATGAATTCACGCATTGAGTAACGCTTGTGATCATCGATCTGATACTGAGCAAATTGGATTGGTGTAAATTGCGAATTTTCTTCACGCGCATTACTACTACTATCTATATATTGGTTATCGGTTAACGGTTTATGGTTAAGGTTTTTTTGGCTTTCACTTTCAGAACCCAAAATTAACCCACTGGGTTTTTGTGGGTTTTCAGAATTAACCGAGTCGCCTTCACTTTGGTTTTCTTTTGGTTTTTCCTTACGTGGACGCCCACCTTTCTTACCATTTTCACGATTTTTATCCCCTACTTTTTGATAAGCGGCGATTTCTGAATCACAACGTTTGTTGTGAAACCCGTCTTCCTCTTCCACAAAAAACTCTTGCAGCACAATTAATACTGCATCCCTTTCTTCTTGGGTATTTGCACGTAACCGACGAAAAACCGACTGGGTTTCTTTGGGTAATGGTTTTTCATTCAAATAATAAAAATCGAGAGCACGGCGATAAAAGCACTCTTCAACTGGGCTAAGGTGCGCTGTAGCAACCATAAAGTCGCTGATATGGTGGAGATATTTATACATCAGTGACTGCTCCTAATTTTACAAGACCGCGCATTTCCAACTGACGAATAATTCTTGGAGGAATAAATTCGTTGTTGATTTTGTAGCGAATACGAGACTTTTCTTTCACCTGAATTAGTTTGTGCCCATCCTCCATGAGACGGCGAACTGCTATAGCCTGCCCCCCCATATGGGTTAATTCTTCAAGTTGATAAAATCTTTCCTGAGCCTCAATTGCGGCATTCATAACTGAAAGTGGCATAGCTGCTAATTCTTTAGCCGAATAGATCTTTACTGGTTGTTCCAGTGGAATTACCACCTCTAGCGGTGTGGTGGAAACGGAAATATCCTGTTTTCTTCTTGCTGCATATCTCACTTTTCACCACCCTTTGGCTTAACATAGCCTCCAAAAGAATCAACCAAACACGCCTTGGTTAAGCTGGTTACAATCTGCTGTGCCAACCACTGCGTTATGCGAAATTGACGAGCCATGGCTTCTGAAAACTCAACCTTCGTAACCGCAGCATTATTTTCGTCATACCCCTTGTTGCGTAAATTTTGCTTTTTCACCTCAAATAGGTGGCCAAGTACTCGCAATGCAGGCTCATAAAAAGATTGGATTTCACTTTGCTGGCGAGAATCTTTGATTTGGTGTGTAAAGCTGTTCATGACACCTCCGCTAATGCTTGCTCAGCTTTTGTTAGGCGGCGTTTAGCGTTGAGCTCTGCTACTGTTGCTGTACGGATTTCTTTTGATGAAACCAGAATCAAATGATTCTCCGATTTGATAGTCCACAACCTAGTCAAAGTTTTGTTTTTAACTTCAAACAAATCATTTGATTTAAAACTACGGCACTCTTCAGTAAGTACCACTACATCACCCACTAAAAACTCTTGTAAGTTGTGTTTGGACGTTTGATTTGATAAATTAGTTTGCATATTCATGGGTTCCTAAATTTGTGAATTAAGAAGCCTGATCTTGACCATCAGGCTTTTTTATTGCGTTCTCTCCGAACGGATTGTTTTCTTTGTTCATATAAATCAAAACGTTCTCTGGGTATTCCAGATACCTGTGACATAAGATTCTTGTCATCTTCACAACGCTTCATATCCAGAATGGCTAACCATCTTAAATACTGGCTGTTAGACCAGCCTCGTTCATATGCTTCCCTTGCCACATGCTCAGCTACAGGCTCAGATAAATGTGTCGGCATGCACACCGTCTTTTTTGCACTTGGCTTTTGTTTGGTCATGGTTGTTCCTAAACTGATATTTGTTCATGAGGTCAGTTATGCTATAGACGACTCTGGCTTAGCATTCTCAAGTAGCCATTCAGCCGTAAACTTTCCACCGCTATTAATTGCAAGTATCTGGGCATATTTGGTTTCGCCCGTATATTCAGTTCTTGGTAATACCCCTCGTTTTTCCATCTTGCTCATGGCCATGTATGTACGGTTTAGTAACGCTGCTGCTTTAGATCGACCACCAACAGCATCAAAAGCATATTTAATGGGATTCAAAGTTAAATCTCCCTTTTAATTGATTTCACCAAAATTAAATCATAGGTTTAATTTTAATACAATCCATGATTGCTTCTATTTTTTTAAATTTCCAATAGAATTTTAAACCAAAGGTTTATTTTATTAATGATTATGGAATCTATAGCTGAACGCATCCAAGCAGCACTTGATTATGCAAATCTAAAATGGTCAGCAGCATCTCTCAAATTGGGACTATCAGCTCAAGCTGCATCTAACTGGAAAAAGGGGAAAATTGGTAAGGAAACCCTGAAAGAGCTAGCGGCTTTAACTGGAGTAAGTGCCGGATGGTTGCTAGATGGTTCTGGATCAATGATCGAGTTGGCTGACAATCCTGAGAATGCTGATGCATATAGGCCAGTTATGGCATGGGAAGCACCGGATGACCTCGATCCTAATTCTTTTATGATTATTCCGCATGTAGACGTCAAGTTTTCCGCAGGTAATGGCCGACTGGTTGAATTTGAGCCAACAACCAGGATGACGGGATGCGCACAACGCATGGAGTGGTTTCATAAGAAAAAAGTTTCACCTAAAAATCTTGTAGAAGTGGATGTTGATGGTGACAGTATGGAACCAAGGATACCAAGCGGCAGCGTTGTAATTATCGACAAGTCTGTTAATAGACTAGAGCAAGTTCAGAACAGAAAGGTGTATGCAATCAGGTATGGTGATGAACTAAAAATCAAAAGATTATCTCGTAGATATGACGGAGCCTTGATTATTGATAGTGATAATCCTAGCTATGAAAGAGAGATCGTTGAGCCGCAAGACTTGGAGCATATTGGCATCATTGGTAAATATGTTTCTCATTCTTATGATGGTGAAATTTAGGCGAGCTAAGTAATTAATTTTTAAAGAAAAGAGGGTATTATGATCGCAACACTTAATAAATCCAAAACTGCGCTAACGATTAATCGCCAAGAGTTCAAATTAGCATTAGGTAAAATTGGCGAAGGTATTGAAAAACAAATAGCCTCACTTAAAAAAGCCAAGCAAAGTTATGACGCTACTGAAATGGCATGTGAGGTCATTAATGAAGCAAATATCTTTGAGGCTATAATCGAAGGATTTAATGAAGCTGAAGGTACTAATTTAAAACTATCAGATATAAGTAATTTGGAGCAAGCGCAAGGCTGGGTTGATGATTTTCTAGAAAAGTACAGCACTTGAAAAGGTAAATAAGAAGAAGTTGATGAGGTAAGATTCGTAATGAATAAAAAATATATGCCACCAGAACTTTACGAATACAGGCATCTAACAAGCACTGAACAAATGGCAATTCATCAGATGCTTATTTCTTATGTTCGTGAAGATCACCGCTTCAATATCATCATGATGGGGGCTGCGGAGCCTTACAACTTAGTAAAGATAATCAGTGTGAATTTTGAAAATGAAGCTGCAGGTATATGGATTCACTTCGAAACTATTGTTGGTGAAAAGCTGGCCTTGCCTATTGATTTCATTTCAAGAATTGAGTTTTCAGGGCAGCAGGAAATTTAATAAAAAAGATTAGTTTAGGGTTGGAGGAATATTAGGAAATGAAGTGGAATCCACAATATGCAAAAAATTGAAGTTAACTCCCGTAATATCAGCCATGTTCTTTATCAACACTTCTTGTTGACGGTAGTGCTTAGAACAGGTGAAAGGTTTATTTACAGACTTCTTGAAGCAACCACATTCAAAGAGTTTGTTGATTCAGAAGATAAAGATAAATTTTATAGAAGTCATATTGAGGCTAATAAAGAATTTAAGCGGATTCAGCTTTTTGTTTAATTGAAACCGTGACCCGACACAGTGCTTTAAACCATATCGGTAGAGAATATATGTATAAGATACCTAAAGTAGTTATTCCTGATTCCGCTAAAAAATATAGGCCTCCCAAAGTTAAATTAACGCTAGAAGAAATCAAGCAACTTTCAGATGACGAGTTAATGATGCTTTTAAGCGGTGAAGGCCGAAGCGGAATTATCCCAGCACCACTTCTACAAGCTATAAGCTATGAATTGACATCAAGACAGATTAAAAAATCCAGCAAACCGCATTGGACTGCTTATGTTGGGGTGCTGCTGGCCTTAATTGCTGCAGTCACTGGTGTTGTTGCAATACTAAAATGAGAGTAACGATAACAGAGCACATTGAGATAAAACTAAGCACAAAATTTACTATACGTTTGTTTTTGATTTTCATGACATATCCACCAGTAGCACCCTCTTAACAAGTAAAGCAATTGAGGTGATTAGAGGTATTAAGCTAATTAACAGACCAGCTCTCGTCAACTTTATTTCACACATAAGAACTCTCTTTAAAATGTGAACCAAATGGCAATATTCACAAGTATTGTTACCATGCTAATAAACATTTGCATATTTAGTATCTGATCTAATTTCATAAAAATACCTTTGTCAGGTTAAATCAGCGACCAACCCACCACCACGGTGGGTTTTCTTTTGTCTATTAAATCTAAAATTTAAAATAAATTCAATCTTAGGTTTAAATATCTATTGCATCAAAATTAAATCTAAGGTTTAATAATTTTCACCAGATAACAAAAAAGCACACCGCCCTCCCCAGGTCCGATGTGCTTTGCTATATGCGAGATCAATTATGAACGTAAAAGCTCCTCCTTTCAACTCATTTGCATTTGTCAGCATGGCTGCTCTTGCAATCTCTGGTGGTTCTTTAGTTGCTTGCCAATTGCAACCAGCTTTCCAAACAAAAGAAGCCCCTTCTCTATTTACCCCTAAGACTCAACCAAGTACTTACGGTGTTTTAACCGCAAAAATCACAGGTAAACATTCTGGCGTTGCCGTAATCAAATTAGATAGCTTCCGTTTAAACGTTAGCTTTGATTTTGAAGCTCATCCAGACAGTTACGGCGTTCCGGGTTCTGAATTTACCGCTGTTGATATTACTCAACTCACGGTAAATGAAATTACTGACATTAACGGTAAGTCATATAACGATTTCACCGAATTTGAAGACATCCGCAACATCAATGACCTTCTAAAAGGCTTCATCGAACGTAACAAGTTGGTGGAGGCTTAAAGATGACTCATTTCAAAAAGCACCCCGACGGCTACAAGTCATTTTTAGGCCGTGATGATAAGGGCCTCTACTCTGTTCGTATTGGCTGGCAAGTGTACGCATCTAATGCTAATGGCTCAGTTCTTTACAAAGTTAAAGACGGATTTAAGACGCCTTTAAATGTGTTCAGGTTCCAAACTGAATATCCAAAAGTTTGGAATGAACTCACACAAGAAATCGATTTTCAACG
Source organism: Acinetobacter sp. 766875 (assembly GCF_000582055.1). Lineage (NCBI taxonomy): Bacteria > Pseudomonadati > Pseudomonadota > Gammaproteobacteria > Moraxellales > Moraxellaceae > Acinetobacter > Acinetobacter sp. 766875. Next base: position 105,021 of record NZ_JEXX01000009.1, read on the forward strand.
CAGAAAGCAGCTCGCTATAAAACTGCGTGAAACAAATATCCCTACTTATGACCGCAAGGCTTACAAGCAAAAACGCGGCTTCACCGGCTCTAGATGAGGATAAGAAAAATGACAACTGAAAACTCAAAAGACAACTTACATATCTGGAATGCAGTTAAGCAAACGCCTACCAATTTTCTTAAAAAAATTGAGTTTGGTTATTTAAAAGGTAAATCAGATATTAACCCTCAATGGCGATTAATGGCTATGACTCAGGCCTTTGGTCCTGTTGGTCATGGCTGGACTTATAGACATGTACGTTTATGGTCTGAAACCGCGCCAGATGGAACCATTATGGCTTTTGCTGAAGTAGCAGTAAAAACCAAGATTGATGGTGTTTGGGGTGAGGAATTTTTCGGCAACGGCGGTTCAGCAATTGTTGAAGTTCAAAA